>JAJRYW010000307.1 GCA_024275555.1 Calditrichota bacterium
AACATGGCTGGTCGCGGTACGGATATCAAGCTGGGCCGGGGCGTTCTGGGAGAAATCCCCCGGGAAAACGACGACCCGAATACGCCCTATGGTTTGCACATCATCGGCACCGAGCGCCATGAGTCGCGCCGGATTGACCGCCAGTTGCGCGGCCGGGCCGGCCGGCAGGGAGACCCGGGGGCCAGCCGCTTCTTTATCTCGCTGGAAGACGACCTGATGCGCCTCTTCGGTTCGGACCGCCTGATTAAAATTATGGATCGCCTGGGGGCGGAAGACGGCGAGATGATTACCCACTCCATGGTCACCAAAGCGATTGAAAAAGCCCAAAAACGCGTGGAAACCCAAAACTTTGGCATCCGCAAGCACCTGCTGGAATATGATGATGTCATGAACAAACAGCGCACCGTGATTTATGCACGGCGCCGGAAAACCCTGATGGGCGAGAATACCCGCGAAGACCTAATCGAGATGCTGGATGAATTCCTGGACGCCCAGTTCGAGTTGTACGTTCTGGAACGGCGTCATCCCGAAGACTGGGACCTGGAGGCCCTGACCGACGTGGTCTTACGCACCTTAATGATCGACTTGAAACTCCTCGGCGATGATATTTACACAATGAGCCCGGAGGAAATACGGGAATATATCAAAACCGAGGCGCTGAAACTTTACGACTATAAAAAAGAAGTGGTAGATGAAAAACTGCTGAAGGATTTTGAAAAATGGATCACTCTGCGGGTGATTGACGAGCATTGGAAAGATCATCTCCACCAGATGGATATGCTGAAAGAGGGCATCGGCCTGCGCGCTTACGGGCAGAAAGACCCCCTGATGGAGTATAAAAAAGAAGCCTACAACATGTTTGTGGAGCTGATCGACGCCATCAATCAGAAGACCCTGGAGATGCTCTGGCGCACCGAGTTTGTGGAAACGCCGCAGACCCGCAAAGGCGGGCCGTCCCGGATGGTGCTGGTGCACCAGGAAACCACCAATATGGGAATTCTGAACCGCCAGAAAGAAACCGCCACGGAAAAGGCGTCCAAACAGCGCGGCAGCCAATCCAAGACGGTGCGGGTGGAACAGCGGGTTGGACGGAATGAACCCTGCCCCTGCGGGAGCGGAAAGAAATACAAAAAGTGTTGCGGCGCCAATAACTAAGCCAAGCGAATCATTTGTTAAAAGGCCCGGGGAGAAATCTCCGGGCCTTTTTTTATTCTGCAAAAGAAGTTTGCAGCAGTTTCTTAATTTCCATCTCCAGTGCAGCCCGCTTGATCGGTTTGGAGACATAGCTGTCCATCCCGCATTCCAGGCATCGTTCCCGGTCGCCCTTCATGGCATGGGCGGTTAAAGCAATTATGGGAATATGCGCGCCGGTAACCTGTTCCTGTTCCCGAATCTTGACTGTCGCAGTCATTCCATCCATTTCCGGCATTTGAATGTCCATCAGGATCAAATCAAATTCTCCGTTCTGCCATAACTCCAGGGCTTCTTTTCCGTTGTTGGCTACCTCCACCTGGTAATTCATTTTTTGCAACAAACGGAAGGCTAATTTTTGATTGACAATATTATCCTCCACCAGCAATATCCGGTAGGAGACCCGTTTTTCCCGGACACTGTGGCGGGTTACGATCTCCTTGTTATCCCGGGGCAGTTGACCGCTTTTCAAGGTCATTAAGATGCCGTCGATCAAGTCGGAAGTGCTGATGGGCTTGGTCAGGTACCCGCCGATTTTCAAGTCTCTGCAGCGTTGCATATCTCCGCGTTTTCCGGCGGATGTCAGGATCATCAGCGGCGTGTGCGATAGCAGGGGGTCTTTGCGGATTTCTTCGGCCAGCATAAAGCCATCCATCAGGGGCATGTGCACATCCAGCAGGGCCAGCCCGAACGGTTTGCCCTGTTGGGCGGCTTCCCGCATTTTAAGCAGCGCCGCCGGGCCGTCATTGGCTGTCTCGGTGGGGAATTGCAGATGGCCCAGCATATCGGTTAAAAAGCGCCGGTTGGTGGCGTTGTCGTCAACAATCAGCACCGAAACCTGGCCGAGATCCTGTAATCTGGCCATCGGCTGATCCTCCGGCTGCACATCCTGAATGTCAAAAACAGCCGTAAAATGGAAGCGCGTTCCCGGGCCTTCGTTGGCCAGGCTAAAGGTCTTTACCGGGCTTTCCACCCAGATTTCGCCTCCCATCAATTGCACCAGTTGGGAGGAAATGGTCAGGCCCAGCCCGGTCCCCCCGAATTCGCGGGTGGTGGAACTGTCCGCCTGTTCGAAGGAGCGGAAAATTTTGCCCTGTTTCTCGGCCGGAATACCAATCCCGGTATCGGTCACCTGGAAGTGCAGACAGGTCTGTTTCTCTTTATTCCATTTCTGTTCAATGATCAGTACAATTTCCCCGATTTCGGTAAACTTGATGGAGTTGCCGATCAGGTTTACCAGGATTTGCCGCAGGCGGCCCGGATCGCCGAAGAGGTGCTCGGGTATCTTGGGGTCTACATAGTAGAGCAACTCCAAATCTTTCTGATGGGCGCGTATCGCCAGGGTTTTGATGGTCTCCCGTAAACTGTCGCGCAGGTTAAATTTGATCGGCGCGAGTTCCAGCTTTCCCGCTTCGATTTTGGAAAAGTCCAGGATGTCGTTAATAATCACCAGCAGCGATTCAGCGGAATTTTTAACCAACTCCAAATACTCGCGCTGTTCCTGGGAGAGTTCGGTTTCCAGGGCCAGCTCGGTCATGCCTAAAATCCCGTTCATGGGAGTGCGAATCTCGTGGCTCATATTGGCCAGAAATTCGCTTTTGGCGATGTTCGCGGATTCTGCGGCGTCTTTGGCGGCTTTCAGTTCCTGCTCCGCCTTTTTTCGCTCGCTGATGTCCTGGGCAACCCCGCTTAAAGCACGGATATTGCCTTCATCATCATAGATGACCGAGGTGGAAAGAAAAATCGGAAATTCGCTGCCGTCTTTGCGGCAATTCCAGAGTTCCCCTTTCCAGCCCCCGTTTAAAGTCTCCTGCAAAATGCCCGACAACACCTCGGATGAATTGTGCTCCGAACGCAAAATACTGATATGTTTACCCAGCACCTCGTATTCATTCTCATAACCGTAAATCTGTAAAAAAGCTTTGTTGACAAAGATCAGCCGGTTTTCCAGGTCGGTGATGGTGACGCTCTCATTGATGGAGGTGATAGCGTGGCTCAGCAACCGGAACTGTTCTTTGGCTTTACGGTTTTTCAGTGCGTTGGCAATTACCAGGGGAAGATTGCGCAGGTACTGGCGACCGGAATCTTTGATCAGGTAATCGTAGGCGCCGGCTTTCATCACCCGGGCCGCCGCTTCTTCTTCACCGGGGCGGGTCGCTACAATTACCGGGGCCTCTTTGGTCAGCTTCAGTATATCAAACGCGGTGCCGTCTTCCAGGGAATAATTGGTCAGAATTACCTCAAAATCCTGCTCGTTAAAGGTTCTGAGGGTTTGAAAAATCGACTCGACAAAACATACCTGGTAGGGCAGGTCGGTTTTCTTTAACCAGGCCTGCAACGCCTTGCGATCGGTGGGATTATTTTCAACAACTAAAAGAGAAATCTTATCCGGCTTCATTCGCTATCCTTAAATAGAATCGTCTTTCGATGTTGTTTGCCATATTTGGTAAAGTAGGGCGCCGTTTTCAATATGCGAAAAAATTAATTACACTCGGGTTCCTTCTCCTGGAATCATCGGCCGGAAGAGTGGTATTTTTATAGAATTAGGATGAATTTTCAGACAATGCCAAATTGCTCACACTTGGCCTGCTGCGGTCTTGTTGCGGGTAAAATACAATCGTGACATCAAGGGAAGCGATGGGTCAATTCTTCCTGAAGGCGGCGGGTTTTATCCCTAAATCCCGGAAATGGCAGGCGCCGCCTGCCTTAGTTTATCAGAGAACCTGGTTTCGGTTTACTTAAATTCCAGCGTCGGATGGGTGCTGGTGTCTACCGCAGCGCTATCCGGCTTTACCGTATCTTCCTGAGGGGCCGGAGCCGGTTTCTTTTCCGGAGGCTGTTTTTCCTCCGCTTTCGTTGTATCGGGTACGGTCGGAGATTCACCGAAGGAAGGATAAGGAGGGCTCTCCTGCCCGGCCCCGGAAACCTCGTCACTTTTTTGCTCCTGTGTGGGCAGCAGACCGCTTTCCTGGTACTCGGCCCGGCGTTCCAGCTTTATGCGCAAGGCGGCAATGCTTTGCTCTGCTTTGGCGGCCCACTCGCTGCCTTCATAAACCGTCATCGTATTTTGGTAGGCTTGCATGGCCTGCTGATTATCATCCAGCTTTTCCAGCAGCACGCCGATTTTATATTGGGCAAAACTCTTCGCCTCGTTGTCATTGCTGTTGGGGTAGTCGATGGCCTTTTTATAGTAGTCGATGGCGGTTTTATAGTCGCTGCTTCCTTCCCCGGTCAGTTGCTCGGAAATGCCGGCGCTGCGCTCATAAAATTCGGCAATGGCGTTGTAGACGTTGGGTACTTTGCTGGGAATAAGATTCTCCCGGAGCAGATTGTAGAGCAGGTCAAACTCTTTTTCGTAATTCTTGAGCGCCCCATAGCTGCGGCTCAGCCCGATTGCCGCATCGATGTACTCCTGGCTGGTGGGATAATTGTAGTAGACAATCCCATAAGCGCGGAAGGCATTCTCGAAATCCTGGTTCTTGTAAAACTGATCGCCCAGTTTTAGCAGTTCGGCCGGTTGATCGGTTTCGGAAATGGGATTACGGATTTCCTTTTTGCCGCAGCCTCCCAAAAAGAGAAGAATGATGAAGATTGAAATCCAGCGCATGAATGCCTCCTAAAATTCGCTTTGTGTCTGGGGTCTACCTTCCCGGCGCTATGTAGTTCCCGTAAACTTATAATGACGCCTGCTCAATTTCTGCACATACCCGGCGGGCGGCGGCAATCAGGGAGGATGGATCCGGGTAAGCCCGGGGAATGCCCTCCCTCACCACCCACTCTCCGTCTACCATTACATGGCGTACATCCCGGGATTGTGCAGAGTACACTATTTGAGACACTACATTATCGACGGGATTTGCGTGAACTTTATTCAGATCTAAGATCGTTAAATCGGCAAATTTCCCCGGTTCGATACTGCCGATTTGATGTTCCATCCCCAGGGTTTTTGCGCCGAAAACGGTGGCCATATCCAGCACATCCTGCGCTTTAATGGAGGCGACGCCGTGGTTGGGTTTGTGGATTAAGGCCGCCAGGCGCATATCCATAAAAATATCCATGTTATTGTTGCAGGGAGCGCCGTCCGAGCCGAGCGATACGTTGACGCCCATCTTCAGCATCCGGGGGATATTGGCATAACCGGAGCCCAGCTTCAAATTGGCGGCGGGGCAGTGCAGTACATTAATCCCGTATTCCCGCAAGTACTCGAATTCCTGGTCGGTTAGCCAAATGCAATGGGCCAGGCAGAGTTTGGGAGAAGCCAGTCCCTCCTGCACAAAAAATTCCACATTGGAGTAGCCGGTCTGTTCTTTGACAATGGCCAGTTCGGTGCGATTCTCCGAGGAATGGGTATGGATAATCAGGTCGTATTTGCGGGCCAGGTCGGCGACGCCTGCCCAGAGTTCCGGAGAGCAGGTCAACACGAACCGGGGCGCCAGGGCATAGCCAATCCGGCCTCCGGCAGCGCCATGCCACTTTTGGATCAGCGCTTCGGTGGAGGCCAGCACCTCCCCGGTCTCCTCCCGATAAAGTTGATCGCCGGCGTCCATCATCACTTTGCCGGAAAAACCGCGCACCCCGCTCCGCTCCATTTCCCGGAAAACCATCTCCATATGGCGGCCGGCCCCCATATCCAGGATGGTGGTCACCCCGCTGGACAACATTTCCGAAAGCCCCAATTGCGCGGAAACACCCAGAGACTCCGGGGTGTGATGATTTTCCAGGGGCCAGATATAGCGGGTCAGCCAATCCAGCAACTCCAGGTCGTCGGCCAGATTGCGAAACAGGGTCTGGCAAAGATGCACATGGGTCTGGATAAGCCCGGGGATGACCGTCAGACCGCTCAAATCCATTTCGGGAACGCCGGGATTGCCCAGCGAAGGACCGATTTCTATGATTTTATTTTCTTTAATCAACAGATCGCCGTGGAGTACCTCCCGACCCGGGTTCTGGGTTACAATGGTCGCATTCGTCAGCAAAATATTCATAACTCATCCTATCTGATTCTGTATGTGTAATCAAAAGCGGAAAAATTTACCCGATGGGATAAGAAGAAGCAAGAGAATTCCCGGTAAATGTCGCTTGCTCGCCTAATCTTTGCGGGTTATATTTTTGGCTTAAATTTGGGAGTCGGAGAATGTATACTATTCATTCAGCCTGCATAAAAATCTGCCGATATTGTCATATTGATTTCCACGAAACTTTAGACTTGACGATTTGTTGTTCTATTTAAAACCAACAAGGAGAAAGCGATGTCTATACGTGTAGCGATTAACGGATTTGGCCGGATAGGCCGTCTGGTGTTCAAGGCCATGCAACATCAGGCAGATATTGAAATCCTGGCCATTAACGACATTACCGACGCCGCGACGCTGGCCCATTTGCTTAAATACGATTCCGTGCATGGGCGCTATCCGGTTTCCGTGTCTGCCCAGGGCGATTACCTGATTGCCGGCGACCGCAAAGTGAAAATCCTGGCCGAGCGCAACCCGGCCGACCTGCCCTGGAAAGATATGGGCGTGGATTATGTGATCGAATCTACCGGGATTTTCCGCAACCGGGAGAAGATGAGCTTGCACCTGGAAGCCGGCGCCAGCAAAGTTATTTTAACCGCCCCGGCCAAAGGCGATTTGGATAACACCGTGGTGATGGGGGTAAATGATGACACGCTGGTCCCCGAGCATGTGCTGGTTTCCAACGCTTCCTGCACCACCAATTGCCTGGCGCCCGTGGCCAAGGTGCTCAACGACACCTTCGGAATCAAACGCGGCTGGATGACTACCATCCACGGCTACACCAACGATCAGCGTATTCTGGATTTACCGCACAGCGATTTGCGCCGCGCCCGCGCGGCGGCGATGAACATCATCCCCACCACGACCGGCGCCGCCAAAGCGGTGGGATTGGCCATTCCCAGCTTAAAAGGCAAACTGGACGGCATCGCCATACGGGTGCCGGTGCCGGACGGCTCCCTGGTGGATTTGGTGGCGGAACTGCACCAGGAAGTAAACGCCGATGAAATCAACCAGGCCATTCAGGACGCCGCCAACGGGCCCATGAAAGGCATTCTGGAATACTGCACCGACCCGATTGTCTCCTCGGATATTATCGGCAATCCCGCCTCCAGCATTTTTGATGCGCTCTCCACAAAAGTGATGGACGGCAACCTGGTAAAGGTAATCTCCTGGTATGACAATGAATGGGGGTATTCCAACCGCACCGTGGATATCCTGAAAAAGATGGCTACCCTGTAACAAGGTTTATTGCCCCCGGTATTCGCCGGGGGCAACTTTTTTGATCTGCAACACCAACCATTTCCAGCAATTCATTAAATAGGTTAGGAGATGATTATGGCCAAACTTAGCATCGATGACCTTGACTTAGCCGGTAAAACGGTGCTGATGCGGGTGGATTTTAATGTTCCGCTCGATGATCAGCAGCACATTACCGACGACCTGCGTATACGCGCCGCCCTGCCCTCGATCCGCAAAGTGATTGCCGACGGCGGTAAAGCGGTGCTCTGTTCTCACCTGGGGCGGCCCAAAGGCGAACGGAAAGCAGCCTTCTCATTAAAACCGGTCGCGGAGCATCTCTCCGAATTGCTGGGCAAACCGGCGGCCTTTGCCCCGGACTGCATCGGCGATGAGGTTGACTGGATGAAGCAGGAATTGAAGCCCGGCGAGGTGCTTTTGTTGGAAAACCTGCGTTTTCATAAAGGCGAAACGGCCAACGATGCGGAATTTGCTCGTCAGCTTGCCGCGTATTGCGATGTGTATGTGAACGACGCTTTTGGCACGGCCCACCGCGCCCATGCCTCTACCGAGGGGGTCACGCATTATTTTGATCAATGCGCCGCCGGGTATTTGATGCAAAAAGAGCTGGCTTACCTGGGCGGTGCGTTGGAAGACCCGCAACGGCCCTTTGTCACGGTGCTGGGAGGGGCCAAAATTTCCGGCAAAATCGATGTGATCGAAAACCTGTTTGGCAAGGCGGATGTGCTGATTCTCGGCGGCGGGATGATCTTCACCTTTTACAAAGCGCACGGGTGGGAGATCGGCCGGTCGTTGGTGGAAGAGGAACGCCTGGAAATGGCCAAGGCCATTCTGAAAAAGTCCCAGGAAAGCCGAACCGAGCTGCACTTGCCCCTGGATGTATTGGTCGCCGATAAGTTTGAAGCGGGCGCCAACACCAAAGTGGTCCCGGCCAACGAAATCCCCTCCGGATGGATGGGCGTCGATATCGGACCGGATTCCATCGAAAAATTTAAGTCGCTGCTCAGTTCCGCGAAAACGGTGGTGTGGAACGGCCCCATGGGCGTTTTTGAAATCCCCGATTTTGCGCACGGCACCGAAGCCATCGCCCGGCATTTGGCGGAAATTACCCGCGCCGGAGCAACCACCATTGTGGGCGGCGGAGACTCTGCCGCGGCAGTCAAACAGTTTCAATTAGAAGAGCAACTCTCCCATGTTTCCACCGGGGGAGGCGCTTCCCTGGAGTTTCTGGAAGGAAAAACCCTGCCGGGCGTGGCGGCGCTCACCGACCTGGATTAATTGACGTGGGTAGTGTCCTTTCGTGAGATGGGATTAAAAGCTTTAGGAGTGCCAAACTTCAGTTTGGCCGTAATTGTTAAAGAAAAACCCATAGGAGCGCCAAACTTATGATCTTTGTAAAATTAATCGGGCCATTTTAT
>JAJRYW010000308.1 GCA_024275555.1 Calditrichota bacterium
ACATCCACAACCGGATAGCCGGCCAGAATCCCGTTTTTGAGCGCTTCTTCGACGCCGGCTTTGACCGCGGGGATAAATTCCCGGGGAACCACGCCGCCCACAATTTTATCGACAAACTCGAAGCCTTTGCCTTTTTCATTCGGCTCGACCTCCAGGTAAACATGGCCGTACTGCCCGCGGCCGCCGCTCTGACGAACAAACTTGCCTTCTACCTTCACATGGCGGGTGATTGTTTCCTTATAAGCCACCTGGGGACGGCCAACCCGCGCATCAACTTTAAATTCACGTAGGAGCCGGTCAATAATAATTTCCAGGTGCAGTTCGCCCATTCCGCTGATCAGGGTTTGCCCGGTTTCTTCTTCGGTGCGCACCCGGAAGGTGGGGTCTTCATCGCTCAATTTTGCCAGGGATTGGCTCAGCTTTTCGGCGTCGGCTTTGGTTTTGGGCTCAATGGCCACGGAAATCACCGGCTCGGGAAAGTGCATCGATTCCAGGATAACCGGTTTATCGCTGTCACACAAGGTATGCCCGGTGCGGGTATGCTTTAAGCCTACCGCGGCGACGATATCGCCGGTATAGACTTGATCGATATCTTCCCGGGAGTTGGCGTGCATCCGCAGGATACGGCCAAGACGTTCTTTTTTCTCGGAAATACTATTGTAGATGTAGCTGCCCGATTTGGCGGTGCCGCTGTAAACCCGGAAGTAGGTCAGTTTACCCACATATGGGTCGGCCATAATTTTAAAGGCCAGCGCGGTAAAAGGAGCGTCATCGGAGGTAACTCGTTCAACTTCTTTGCCGGAGCGGGGGTCAATGCCATGTATGGGGGGAACATCCAACGGAGAGGGCAGGTAATCAATAACGGCGTCGAGTAAGCGCTGCACTCCTTTATTCTTAAAGGCGGAGCCCAGCAACACCGGCACAATTTTGTTGGCAATGGTTCCTTTGCGAATAGCTGCCTGAATTTCTTCCGCGGCAACCTCTTCCCCATCCAGGTATTTCTCCATCAGTTGATCATCAAATTCGGCGGCGGTTTCGATCAATTTGGTATGATATTCATCGGCTTTTTCCTGGAGGTCCCGGGGAATATTTTCCTCGAAAATCTGCATTCCCAGGGAGGTTTCATCAAACACCGCCGCACGCATGTGCACCAGGTCAATCAACCCGGTAAACATATCGCCGTCTCCAATGGGAATTTGCAGGGCCACCGGATGGGCGCCCAAACGAACTTTAATCATTTCTAAAACGTTGTAAAAATCCGCTCCGACCCGGTCCATCTTATTTACAAAGGCAATCCGGGGCACGCCATATTTATCGGCCTGCCGCCACACGGTTTCCGATTGGGGCTCCACACCGCCAACGGCGCAAAAGAGAGCAACCGCGCCATCCAACACCCGCAGGGAACGCTCTACTTCCGCAGTAAAATCCACGTGGCCGGGCGTATCTATAATGTTGATGCGATGATCCTGCCAGAAACAGGTGGTCGCGGCAGAGGTGATGGTGATCCCGCGCTCTTTTTCCTGCTCCATCCAATCCATGGTAGCGGAACCTTCATGCACCTCGCCCATGCGATGTAATTTACCGGTATAAAACAGCACCCGTTCGGTGGTGGTGGTTTTTCCGGCGTCGATATGGGCCATGATGCCAATGTTTCTGGTTTTTTCTAAAGGATACTTCTTAGCCATAATAATTAAAACCTAACTTCCTATATCTTTTTACCAGCGGAAATGAGCAAATGCTTTGTTTGCTTCCGCCATCTTATGAGTATCTTCACGTTTTTTAACTGCGGAACCTTCCCCTTTGGAGGCGGCCATGATTTCATTGGCCAGGCGTTCGGCCATGGTGGCCTCGGAGCGGTTCCGGGAGTAAGTTACCAGCCAGCGGATCGCCAAAGAACGGCGGCGTTTATCCCGCACTTCCACCGGCACTTGATAGGTGGCCCCGCCGACCCGGCGAGAACGCACTTCCAGCATAGGAGAGACATTCTCCATCGCTTTTTGAAACACTTCCAATGGATCTTTTTTCATCTTTGCCTCGACCAGATCCATGGCGCTATAAAAAATCTTTTCGGCTTTACTGCGTTTCCCTTTCAACATCAGCCCGTTGATAAATTTGCTCACAAGCTCGCTATGATACTTGGGATCGGGCAATACTTTTCTTTCCGGCGCTTTACGACGTCTCATTCTTAAACCTCAATCGATGTTTATTTCTTAGGCCGTTTGGTACCATACTTGGAGCGGCTTTGCATACGGTCTGCCACCCCGCTGGTATCCAGGGTTCCCCGGATAATGTGATAGCGAACCCCGGGTAAATCTTTTACGCGGCCGCCTCGAATCATGACAATTGAGTGCTCCTGAAGATTGTGCCCTTCACCGGGAATGTAGGCTGTTACTTCCATTCCATTGGTTAAGCGGACACGAGCTACCTTACGCAAAGCAGAATTCGGCTTCTTGGGCGTGGTGGTATAGACACGAGTACAAACACCGCGCTTTTGAGGACACTCCCCCAATGCAGGCGCTTTGTTCTTCTTTACAACTTGCTTCCTTCCGGAACGAATCAATTGATTAATAGTCGGCAATGTTCTCTCCTTTACTGCCTTGTTTACCCAAAAAATCACAGACTCACAAGATAATGCAGACAACCATTTTTGTCAACTTCATTTTATTTTTTCCCGTCTCAAAAAGTGCGGAAAACCGCTTCTTTTTTCTGCCCGGGGGTGTTTCGAGGCCCATTCCCCGGGTTTTGTCGCTTCGGGGCGTTTACCGGCAATTATTCAACCGGCACTTTCTTCGGAACCTCCTGCTCCTCGTCGGATTGCTCTTTGTGCTCCACACGCAATTTCAGATAACGGGGCAACCCGGTGCCGGCGGGAATCAGGTTTCCTACAATCACGTTTTCTTTTAATCCGTAGAGATTGTCCACCTTTCCGGCCACCGCCGCGTCGGTCAAGACCCGGGTGGTTTCCTGGAAGGAGGCCGCAGAGACAAAACTGTCCGTAGTTAAGGACGCCTGGGTAATACCCAGCAGAATCGGTTCTGCTGTCGCCGGCTCGGCCGGGCGGGCCTGGGCCAGTTCCTTCTCGCTCTTCTCTAACTGCCGGTTGGTGTACTCGAACTTCATCCGTTCCACGGCCTGGTTCAGTTTAAAACGAGAATCGCCCACTTCAGTGATAATCACTTTATTGCGGATCTTCTCATTCTCTTCTTTGAAGATGAACTTGTTGACCGTATCGCCTTCCAGGAAGTGGGTGTCGCCCGGATCAATCACTTTGACCCGCTGCATCATCTGACGCACAATTACTTCGATATGCTTGTCGTTGATCCGCACCCCCTGAAGACGATAGACTTCCTGAATTTCGTCTACCAGGTATTCCTGAACTTTATTGGGCCCCAGAATCTGGAGAATATCCTGCGGGGAGATCGAACCGTCGGTGAGCATTTCCCCGGCGCGGATATAGTCCCCGTGGTGCACCAAGACGTGCTTACTGTAGGGCACATTATATTTTTTCTCTTCCATGCTGCCTTCGACGGTAATTTCACGAATCCCGCGTTTAATCGGGCCAAAGTGCACGATGCCGTCGATTTCGCTGACCACCGCCTGCTCCTTGGGCTTACGGGCTTCGAACAACTCCGCCACCCGGGGAAGACCGCCGGTAATATCGCGGGTTTTCCCGATTTCCCGGGGAATCTTGGCCAGGGCCTGCCCGGCCACAACTTTTTCATTATCATTAACTAAGATATGCGCTTTGACCGGGAGAATGTAATTGGCAATGGCTTCACCTTCTTCGTTCACCACCGCCAGGTAAGGACTTAAATTCTTATTACGCGATTCAATAATTACCCGTTGTTTTTGCAGAGTTTGCTCATCCAGTTCTTCATGAGCCGTCACATTCTCGACGATGTCCACGTAGCGAACCCAGCCGCCCTCTTCGGTGATAATTACCGATGAGTAGGGATCCCACTCGAACAAGATAGTACCGCGTTCGACTTCTGCGCCATCTTTCACTTCTACCTTGGCGCCGTAGGGCACGGTGTAGTTGATAAGAGAACGGTCTTTTTCATCGACGATATGTAGTTTACCGTTCCGGCCCACCGCAACATCGGTGGTTATCTCTTCCCCGTCTTCGGTATAGGTTGTTTCAAGCGTACGCAATTCTTCATACTTAACCTTGCCGGCAAAACGGGAAACGATTTCCGACTGGGCGGCAATACGTCCTGCGGTGCCGCCGATATGGAAGGTGCGCAAGGTTAACTGGGTGCCCGGCTCGCCGATACTCTGGGCGGCCATCACTCCCACCGCTTCGCCGATATCGACCATGCGGCCGGTAGCAAGGTTGCGGCCGTAGCACAGGGCGCAGACGCCCCGGGGCGTTTCACAGGTTAACACCGAGCGAATTTTAATACTTTCCACCGCGGATTCATCAAGCTGGGCTGCGGTGTCTTCATCAATCACATACCCTGCTTTAATAAGCAATTCGCCGCTAATGGGGTCGTAGACATCATCGACGGCGGTGCGGCCCAGAATCCGGTCAGAGAGCGGCTCGATCACTTTTTCGCCCTCTTTGATCGGAGAGGTTTCCAGCCCCAGAATGGTGCCGCAGTCATATTCATTAATCATCACATCCTGGGCGACATCGACCAGGCGGCGGGTTAAGTAACCGGCGTCGGCCGTTTTAAGCGCGGTATCGGCCAGACCTTTGCGAGCGCCGTGGGTAGAGATGAAATACTCCTGCACGGTCAGCCCTTCAAAGAAATTCGCCGTAATCGGGTTTTCGATAATCTCCCCGGTTTGACCGGTCAGGGTCTTTTGCGGTTTGGCCATCAGTCCCCGCATTCCGGCCAACTGGCGGATCTGCTCGCGGCTGCCCCGGGCGCCGGAATTGGACATCATATAAAGAGAGTTAAAACCGTCCCGGTGGTCTTGCAGCAATTTGAACAATTCACTGGAAACCAGGTCAGTGACCCGGGTCCAAATGTCGATCACTTTATTATAGCGTTCACCATCGGTGATGAAGCCCATGCGGTATTGCTCTTCCAGCATCCGCACTTCTTCGTATGCTTTATCAATAAATTTATACTTATTTTTCGGAATCACGATATCATCCAGGCCGATACTGGTGCCGGCTAAAGTTGCAAAACGGAAACCCAATTCTTTCAGGGCGTCCAGGAATTCCACTGTGCGCAGGTTGCCTTTTTCCAGCATCACTTCGTTTACCAGTTGTTCCAGGGCTTTTTTGGTCATAACATCGTTGACAAAATCCATGTCTTCCGGCATAATCTGGTTAAAGAGCACCCGGCCAACCGTGGTGTCGATAAGTTCTCCCCGGTAACGCACTTTAATTTTGGCGTGGAGTTCTACTTTTTTATCATTATAGGCAATGATGACTTCCTGCGGAGAAGAGAAAATTTTTCCTTCTCCCTGGCATCCGTCTCTTTCCTTGGTGATGAAGTAGCTGCCCAAAACCATATCCTGAGAGGGGATGGCCAGGGGGCGGCCGCTGGCCGGAGAAAGAATGTTGTGCGAAGCCAGCATCAGCATACGCGCTTCCATTTGCGCCTCGAAACTCAACGGCACGTGTACCGCCATCTGGTCGCCGTCAAAGTCGGCGTTAAAGGCGGCGCAAACCAGCGGGTGAATTTCCAGTGCTTTTCCTTCGATCAGCACCGGCTGAAAGGCCTGAATCCCCAAACGGTGCAGGGTCGGGGCGCGGTTCAGCATCACCGGATGGTCGTTGACAATGTCTTCCAGGATTTCAAAGACAACCGCATCACGTTTATCCACAAAGCGTTTGGCGCTTTTTACGGTCTTTACAATTTTACGATCCTGCAATTTGCGGATGATGAACGGCTTAAACAGTTCCACCGCCATCTCTTTGGGCAAACCGCATTCATATAGCTTTAGCTTCGGCCCGACGACAACCACGCTACGCCCGGAGTAGTCGACGCGTTTACCAAGCAAGTTCAAACGGAAGCGCCCTTGCTTGCCGCGCAACATATCGGAAAGCGACTTGAGGGGGCGGTTTCCATCGCTGCGTACTGCGGTGGTGCGCTTGGTGTTGTCGAACAAGGCGTCCACGGACTCCTGGAGCATCCGCTTTTCGTTACGCAGGATAACTTCCGGCGCGCGGATATCCATCAGTTTTTTCAAACGATTGTTGCGGATAATCACCCGGCGATAGAGGTCGTTCAGGTCGCTGGTGGCAAAACGGCCGCCTTCCAGGGGAACCAGGGGCCGCAGTTCCGGGGGAATAACCGGGATGACGTCCAGCACCATCCATTCCGGTTTGTTTTTATACTCGCCGTTTTCTTTAGTGCGGAAGGCCTCCACAACTTTCAGGCGCTTCAGCGCATCATGTTTTTTCTGCTGGGATTTTTCCGTTTTCAGGGCGTTGCGCAACTCATTGGACAATACTTCCACATCAAGGCGGCGCAGCATCTCCCGGATGGCTTCCCCGCCCATCCCGGCAACAAATTTATCGGGATGGTCATCGGAAAGATCGCGCTCGTCCGGGCTCAGGGAATCGACAATCTCCATGTATTCGTCTTCTAAAATCAGGTCGCCGGCCTTATGCCCGGTATTTCCCGGTTGGATAACCACATAAGCTTCGTAGTAAATAATCTTTTCCAGATTCTTGGGAGCAATGTTGAGCAGGTAACCGATTTTGGTAGGCGTGGAACGGAAATACCAGATATGTACAATCGGCACGGCCAGGCTAATATGGCCCATCCGTTCCCGGCGGACACTCTTGGTCGTTACTTCCACCCCACAGCGGTCGCAGATAATGCCTTTATAACGGATGCGCTTATACTTACCGCAATGGCATTCCCAATCTTTTACCGGGCCAAAGATTTTCTCGCAGAACAAGCCGTCTTTTTCCGGTTTAAAAGATCGGTAATTAATGGTCTCCGGTTTGGTGACCTCCCCAAAGCTTTTTTCTAAGATTGCATTGGGCGAAGCCAAACCGATGGAAATTTTGGAAATTTGACCTTTGACCGAATAAGCATCCAAATTGTATCACTCCTTTATTATTTTATTTGCTCAAGGCGCGCTTTTTCAGCGCAAAAACGGCCCCCAGAGTTTCGAGAGCCATTTCAGACAAGATTGAAGCATGATTACTCAACCTTAATATCAAGCCCTAAGCCTTGCAACTCTTTCACCAGTACATTAAACGACTCGGGACGGCCGGGCATGGGCAGGTTGTCGCCTTTGACAATCGCCTCATACACTTTGGTGCGTCCGTGCACATCATCGCTCTTATAGGTAAGGACTTCCTGCAGAGTGTGGGCGGCCCCATAGGCCTGCAAGGCCCAGACCTCCATTTCCCCGAAACGCTGCCCGCCAAACTGAGCTTTTCCGCCCAGAGGCTGCTGAGTAATTAACGAGTAGGGACCAATTGAACGCGCGTGAATTTTGTCGTCGACCATGTGAGAGAGTTTGATCATGTAGATATATCCTACCGTTACTTCCTGAGAGAAGGGCTCCCCGGTCTGACCGTCATACAAGGTGGTCTTTCCGGAGAGGGGCAGGCCGGCAACTTCCAGTTCTTTGAGCACTTCTTCATAAGTAGCGCCGTCAAACACAGGGGTTGCGTAGTATTTATCCAGCACACGCCCCGCCCATCCCAGGGTGGTTTCGAAAATCTGCCCCAGGTTCATCCGGGAGGGCACTCCCAGCGGATTCAATACGATATCCACGGGTGTTCCGTCCGGCAGGAAAGGCATATCCTCGAAGGGCACTATCTTGGCAATCACCCCTTTGTTCCCGTGTCGACCGGCCATCTTGTCGCCCACTTTCAGCTTGCGCTTCTGGGCAACATAGACTTTAGCCAGTTGAACAATTCCCGGGGGCAATTCATCGCCAACCATAATTTTGTGCTTTTCGGTGCGCAACTCATTGTCAAGATCGCGCAGCAGCGATTTATACTCGGTGAAAAGATTTTTCACCAACTCGTTCAGCTTGGCGTCTTTGAACCAGGGGGTCAGGTAATCCACCGCTTCCAACTCGACCGCATCGAATGTGGTGCGGGTGATTTTGGCGCCGGATTTTAAGATGGTCTTACCGGAGCGGCTGACAATTCCCGTGGTAGCAACATTACCGAATTTTTCGTAGAGATAGGTTTTCAGGCGATGCCGGATAGCCTCGACCTTTTCCGTGCTTTGCTTCTCCAGCAATTCCAGCTTTTTCTTGTCTTCTTTCTTGCTTTTGGGATCTTTCTTTTTGCGCGAGAAGAGTTTTGCATCGATCACGATACCTTCGGTTCCGGCGGACATCTTTAAGGAGGCGTCCTTCACATCCCCGGCTTTGCTGCCAAAAATTGCTTTCAGCAATTTTTCTTCCGGGGTGGGCTCGGTTTCCCCTTTGGGGGTTACTTTACCTACCAGAATATCCCCGGCTTTCACTTCTGCGCCGACTCGAATAATCCCGTTCTCATCCAGGTTTTTGGTGGCTTCTTCGCTGACGTTGGGAATTTCACGAGTCAACTCTTCTTCGCCGCGTTTGGTGTCGCGCACCTGGATTTCGTATTCTTCCACGTGTATAGAGGTAAAGTAATCATCCAGGACAATACGTTCGGAAATGATAATGGCATCTTCAAAGTTATAGCCGTTCCAGGGCATAAAGGCGCACAAGACATTGCGTCCCAGGGCCAGTTCACCGCGATCCGTAGAGGGGCCGTCGGCGAGCACCTGGCCTTTTTTGACCTTTTGCCCGGCGTTGACCAGCGGCACCTGGTTTACGGAGGTGCTTTGATTGGTGCGGACAAATTTCATCAGTTCATATTCAACGCGCTGGGCTTCGCCGGTTAGAATGTGGCGCGGATCGTCCACGGCGCCCTGCTCTACCCGGATGATGACTTTATTGGCATCCACTTCTTCCACAACACCATTCACATCGGAAACCACCACGGCGCCGGAGTCTACCGCAATTTTGCTTTCAATACCGGTGCCGACAATCGGCGTTTCCGGGGCCAGCAGCGGCACCGCCTGGCGCTGCATGTTGGAGCCCATCAGGGCGCGGTTGGCGTCGTCATGCTCTACAAAGGGAATCAGCGATGCCGAGGCGGAAAGAATCTGGTTCGAGGCTACATCGATATATTGAACCTCATCCGGCGAAGCAACCAGGAAGTCGCTGCGCTTCCGCACTTTGACCAGGTCGCGTTCAAATTCACCGGTTTCCGGATTTACCGGGGCGTTGAACTGGGCAATAACCGTGCGTTCTTCGTCATCGGCGGAAAGATATTCAATCTCGTTGGTCACCCGGCCTTTGATCACTTTCCGGTAGGGAGTCTCGATAAAACCGAAATCATTCACCCTTGCCAATACGCTCAGCGAGGAAATCAGCCCGATGTTGGGGCCTTCCGGAGTTTCGATAGGACAGAGACGGCCGTAATGGGTATAATGGATGTCGCGCACTTCAAAGCCGGCGCGTTCCCGGGTCAGGCCGCCCGGCCCCAGGGCGCTCATCCGGCGTTTATGGGTCAGCTCCGCCAGGGGATTGGTTTGATCCATGAATTGGGAAAGTTGCGAGGTGCCGAAAAAGGTATTGATTACAGAAGTGATGGCGCGTGCATTTACCAGTTCTTGCGGAGTGATGGTCTCGGCGTCGCCCAGGTTCATCCGTTCTTTGATTGTGCGGGCCATTCGGGTTAATCCCAGGTTAAACTGGGCGGCCAACTGCTCCCCGACGGTGCGCACCCGGCGGTTGCCCAGGTGGTCAATATCGTCGGTGCTGCGTTTGCCGTCGCGCAAGTCAATCAGATACTTGACAATCTCGACAAAGTCCTGCTGGGTAAGCACCGTGGTTTCGTAGTCAACATCCAGACCCAGTTTTTTGTTCAGGCGATAGCGACCCACCGCGCCCAACTCATACCGTTTGGGATTGTAGAACATCTTTTTCAGCAAGTCGCGGGCGGTGTCCATATCGGGCGGTTCGCCGGAGCGCATCAACTCATAGATCAGCCGCAGCGAATCTTCTTCGCTCTTGGCCGGATCTTTATAAAGCGTATTCAGCACAATATTGGGCATGGAGGGATCGTTGGGTTTTTCCAGCACCAGGGTTTTCACCTTGGCGGCTTTAAGGGCATCGATCAGGTCCTCATCCAGCAGCGTGCCTGCTTCTACCAGCACTTCGCCGGTTTTTTTGTTGACAATTTCGCCAACAATTTTACGGCCCACCAGGGTCTGTGCATCGACTTTTTTGAGTTCGACTTCTTCTTTAAGATCAAAGAGCGACAGTATTGCTTCATCATCGGTAAATCCCAGGGCCCGCAAGAAAGAAGTTACATAGAACTTCTTTTTCCGGTCGATGTAGACATGCAGACAGTCATTTACATCGGTCATAAACTCGACCCAGCTCCCCCGGAAGGGGATAATCCGTGCAGAAAAGATCTTGGTTCCATTAGGATGGATGCTTTCGTCGAAGAACACACCCGGGGCGCGGTGCAACTGGTTGACAATGACCCGCTCCGCGCCGTTGATGATGAAGGTGCCTCGTTTGGTCATATAGGGGATATTTCCCAAATAGACATCCTGTTCGATGGTATCGGTATAATCGTCCGTATCCCCGGTGGGGTCTTTGATGGACAGGCGCAGTTTTGCCTTGAGGGGCACTGCATAGGTTAACCCCCGTTCCCGGCATTCCTTGACATTGTATTTGGGTCTGTCCAAATAATATTCGACAAAATCGAGGATAAAATTTTCTCGACTGTCGATGACGGGAAAAATACCATTGAAAACGGCCTGCAGGCCTTTGTCTACACGTTCGTCGGGCGGCACATCTTCTTGCAAAAATTCCCTAAACGAACGACGTTGAACATCCAGTAAATCCGGATATTCAACGATCGTCGGAATCTTTGAAAAGCTATGACGCTTTAACAAGCTTTCATCTTTCAAAGAGATACCTCTAAGTTATTTGATTTCTCAAAACTGGCAAAAAACCGACTCTCGGTTGTGGTCGAAATTACTGAATCTCGACGGTTGCCCCAACTTCTTCCAGTTGTTTTTTGAGATCTTCGGCTTCGGCCTTGGATACCGCTTCTTTTACCGCTTTAGGAGCGCTTTCCACCAATTCTTTGGCTTCTTTCAACCCCAGGCTGGTAATGGCGCGCACCACTTTGATGACCTGGATTTTCTGAGAACCTATTTCTTTCAGGACCACATCAAATTCGGTCTTTTCTTCGGCAGCAGCTTCACCTGCGCCCGCACCGGCAACGCCGGCAACCGGCATGGCCATCGGGGCGGCCGCGGTTACGCCAAACTTTTCTTCGATATCTTTGACCAATTCAGAGACTTCGAGCATGGTGGCTTTTTCCAGGTAGCTCAACACGTCTTCACGAGTAATATCAGCCATTTTAAATACACCTCCGTTATGGTATATGATGTTAGTAGAGTGTTTATTCTTGTTTATCCGATAAGGCTTTTAAAACGCCTACCAGGTTTTGCATCGGGGCTTGGATCGTCGCGGCAAATTTGCTCATCGGGGATTGCAGCATTCCCAAGAGAATTCCCAACAATTCCGGTTTACTGGGCAGTTTGGCCAGTTCGGCCACTTTTTCCTGGGGAATCACCTCTCCCTCGAAATAAGCGGTTTTAACAGGGAATCTTCCGGCCAGCTCCTTTTTCATTTTTTCCAGTACTTTGATAGGGGTGGTCGGATCGTCGAAACTCATCACATACCCGTTTACCCCGGTGAGTAGATCCGCCAGTCCTTCAATTCCGGCTTTTTCCAGAGAGAGCCTGGCCAGGGTGTTTTTAACCACCCGGTATTCCACCTTCGCTTCTCGAAAATTTTTCCGCAGTTGATTAATAGTATTCACATCTACACCGGAAAAGTCGGCCAGAATGATGCTGCTTGCGCTGGAGAATTTTTCCGCCATCTCCTGAACGATCGCTTCTTTCTGCGGCGTTGGCATTGTTCTTTACCTCTTTTGAATCACATTCTGGTTATCAAATTAGTCTTGGAATTCCGAGGGATTGGGAATTATCCGAATCCCGGGGCCCATGGTATTGGAAATGCAGATACTCCTCAGATAAGCGCCCTTGGCAGCCGAGGGTTTCAGCCGGATAATTGTTTGCATCAGGCTCTTGATATTATCCTTCAGCTTATCGCTTTCAAAGGAAGCTTTGCCGACGCCGGTATGCACGATACCGGTTTTATCCACCCGGAAATCGATTTTACCGGCTTTAATGTCTTTCACCGTCGGGCCAATATCCATAGTAACCGTGCCGCTTTTGGGATTGGGCATTAAACCGCGCGGTCCTAATACACGTCCCAGTTTCCCTAAATCGCGCATGGCGTCCGGCGTGGCGACCAGCACATCAAAATCCACCCAGCCTTTCTGGATTTTTTCGATGTATTCTTCATAGCCGACATAATCGGCGCCGGCGGCTTTGGCTTCGTCTGCTTTGGCGCCCTTGGCAATCGCCAACACCCGCACCTTCTTTCCCAGTCCGTGCGGCAACGAGACGACTCCCCGCACCACCTGGTCAGCATGGCGCGGATCCACCCCCAGGCGAATCGACACTTCTACGGTTTCATCAAACTTTGCCGAAGCGGTTTTTTTCAGCAAATTGACGGCCTCATCAAGTGGGTATTCCTTTTTCAACTCAATCAGTTTCGCTGCTTCGCGATATCGCTTGCTTCTCTTTTTCATGGATGTCCTCGCCAGAATTAATCTTCTACTTCAATCCCCATACTTCGCGCAGTTCCTTCAATGATCTTCATTGCCGCTTCAATATCCATGGCGTTCAAATCAACCATCTTTGTCTCGGCAATCTCTTGGATCTGCGCCCGTTTTACCCGGGCAACTTTGTTTAGATTGGGTTCGGCAGAACCTTTTTCTATTTTTGCCGCTTTAAGCAACAGGGTGGAAGCGGGAGGAGTTTTGGTAATAAAACTAAAGGAGCGGTCTGCATACACCGTAATTACCACCGGGATAATATACCCTATTTTTTCCTGAGTGCGTGCATTAAACGCCTTGCAAAACTCCATAATATTCACACCGTGCTGTCCCAGGGCCGGTCCCACAGGAGGTGAAGGGTTTGCCTGTCCAGCGGGAATCTGAAGTTTAATGTAACCTGCTATTTTCTTTGCCATAATTCTTCCTGCCGTTTATTTCTCCAAATGAACTTGTAAAAAATCCAATTCAACCGGCGTCGGCCGGCCAAAAATACTCACCGAGACCTTTACCTTTTTCTTCTCTTCGTTGATTTCTTCCACAATC
>JAJRYW010000309.1 GCA_024275555.1 Calditrichota bacterium
AGCTCACGACGAAGCCCGAAATCGGGGGGAAACCGGCCTCCCTCCCCGATTTCGGGGAGGGCTGGGGTGGGGAAATTTCATGGGAAATTCGTTCATCACATTCAAACAATTTCATTCTCATACTAATTCACGGGTCTATAATCAAAATTCATAAGCTTGACACTCCTGGTGCTCAACTCCCACCCAGGTTTTCCAGCACTTTCTTAACCGTCCGTTCTGTGGCGCCGCAATTTTCTTCTACCAATTCCAGTGCGGCATTGCCCAGGGATTCCCGATAGGCGTTATCGGTCAGCACGCGTGTCAGGCGGGTCTCCAGGGCCTGCTCGTCGGCGACCTCGACATCCGGAACGGTGTGTTTGAGCAGGTAGGCTTCATAAGAGTTTTGGTTTACCGGCCCAAAAAAGACCGGGATTCCATAAACGGCCGGCTCCAGGATGTTGTGCACATTCTGCTTAAATCCCCCGCCCACGTAGGCCGCCTCTGCCAGGGAATAGAGATTGGCCAGCACCCCAATCCGGTCAACCAGGATCACCGGTTCATTGCGAAAGTTTTCAATCCGGGAGAGCCGGCAGGCCGGTATGTTTTTCAGCCCGGCTTCCAGGTGGTGCAGATGCTCCGGGGAGGGTTCGTGCGGACAGATGATTGCCAGCACATTGTCAAACTGCCGGAAGATGTGTTTCAGCGCCGGAATGAAATGGGTTTCATCCTCGGGCCAGGTGCTGCCGAAGACTAAAATACGTTTTCCCTCGACGAGGCTGATCGGCAAAATTTTTTTTTGACGGGATTCCCGGCTGCGGTAAATCACCTGGTCGTACTTGGTGTCGCCGACGATATCAATAATCTCCGCCGGGGCCAACTTTACGTAGTTGCTTTTATTCTCCGGGGAAATGGTCAGAATGCGGGTAAACTCCCGGTAGAGGAGGCGGTTTAACCACAGGGCCGGTATGCGGAGGCGGGTGGAACTGCTTTGCAGGGTGGCGTTGATCAGGAAGCGGGGAATGCCCAGGGAACAGGCCGCCCAAATCAAATTGGGCCAGACATCATACTTGGAGATAATCAGCGCGGCCGGTTCCAGAACCCGAAACAAGCGCCGTACACAGAACCAGCTATCAAAAGGGGTGTAGATAAACAAATCCACCCCGGGGGCGCTTTGCACATTTTCGTAGCCGGAGGGGGAGAAGAACATCACCACGCTATAACTATCCGGGCGCTGTTCTTTTAATTCCCTTACAAATGGTTTGATGTGCTCAAATTCCCCCATCGAAGCGCAGTGGATCAGAAAAATTTCCGGGGTCTTCTCTTTAAACGATTGACGGAAACGCAGCGCTTTTCGGCGGGACTGGTAGCGGCCAATCAGCCCGCGCCGGGTTTTTCGATGCACCAGTGCGTAAATGTGGAAGAGAATAAATAAAAGGGGGAATACCAACACATTGTAGAAAAGTGCGATAAGTGAGTTCATCTACTACCTGGCCTGATTTCTCGCTCATGTCGAGTCGATTCAAAAAAATGCTAAAGCGGGTGAAGGTACACCCGCGGCGCTCGCCAACGCAAAGGGAAAGCAAAAAATACGATGGGTGCAGTTAGTCTGAAATCCCGGCGGCGCGATCAACCAGTCTTTTCATCCATTGGTGCAGCGGGGCCAGTTCCGCATAATGCCGGAAACAGTAATCCGGAAATTCTGCGGTGAACATCTCCCGGGGGTGAGGCGTTTCTACATAGGCGTAAATGCCTTTGTAGCGCAGCAAATCTGCCCGGGGATGATCGGCCGGAAATCCCCGGGGGATCCTTTTGTATTGCTCGCCCCCGATCCGGTAAGTGGAGTTACTGTGAAGGTCTGCCAGAATGGTTTCCAATTCCGGGCCGGTCTTGTCATCTGCAACCGACTCCCGAAACGTCTCCAGCACGGTTTTGCTGAAAATGTGCAACCCGGCCCCAATAAAGAGAGATTCGGGATTTATTTGCAGGTAAAAGCCGGGATTTTCCATTTTCTTCAGCGGGCCTTCCCAGAAAATCATGCTCAGGTGGGTTTTGTAGGGACGTTTATCTTTGCTGTAGCGAATATCCCGGTAAATCCGGAAGATCGATTTGTTGATCCGTGGATCGGCGACCACTCCCGGGGCCAGGCTTGCCAGCCGCTCTCCGATGGCTTCGACAAAGCGCTGCGCCGGTTCGATGGCCGCCGATTGGAAGCGCGATTTGTTCTCCTCAAACCAGGGCCGATCATTATTCAACTTCAGTTCGTAATAAAACCGGATCGTCTCCAGGGAAAATCCTGTAAAATCTGAGCGCATGTTTTCTCCGTTGGAAATAAAATGCGTGTTAAAAAAGCAAGACCTGCGGAAGGTTCCGGGTCGGCGCCCCCTTTCCGGGCTTGTCACGAAGAACGGGCGTCCTGCCAACTGGGAATAACCTGGCTGCCCTCTTCTTCATCGTGGCGGATGTTCAGGTAGACGTCCATTTCCTGCTGAAGCTCCTCGACATGGCTGATTACGCCCACAACACGCCGCTCTTTGCGCAAGGATTTGAGGGCGTTGAAGACATCCAGCAAGGATTCTTTATCCAGCGTTCCGAAGCCTTCATCCAGAAAGAAAAAACTGTGCTCCGCCCCGGCTTGCACCTGCACATTGTCTGCCAGGGCCAGGGCCAGGCAAAGCGAGGCCTGAAAGGTCTGCCCCCCGGAGAGGGTTTTGACGCTGCGCGTCTGGCCGTTATTGAGCAGGTCGCGCACCAAAATTTCCGTTTCCGGGCCAATCTCCAGTTGGAGGCGGCGGCGAGTCAATTGCCGGAAACGCTGGTTCGCCGATTCGCATAAGTTCTGCAGGTAAAGACGGGAAGCATACTCGACAAAACGTTTTCCCTGGAACAAGCTCTTCAAGACCTTCAGATTCTCCCGGCGGCGGGAAAGTTCTTGTAACTCTTTTTCCAGCTTGTGACGCTCCTGTAACTTTTGCTTCAGTTCTTTTATTTGGGTTTGGATGGTTCCTATCTGTTGATTCGCTATCTTTAGCTGCTGCCGGCTTTTTTCAGTCTGCCGGATCAGTATCTCTAACCGATCCGGATCAAATTCCCGCCCGGAAATCTTTTTTTCCAGACGTTCAATCTGGCGCCGGATATCATGGGTTTGCTTTTCAAAGTCGGTAATTTCCTTGCGGGTTTTCTCCTCATCCAGCGCCAGGGCAAGCACCTTCTCCACGGCCGCCGCATCCGGATAGGGCGACTCTTTAATCTGCGTATGCAAGTTTGACAGCAGGGTTTCCAGTTCCGAAGCCAATCCGTCCAGCGTCTCTTTCCGCGTGCGGATGACGCCGTTTAGCGTATCCAGATCGCTTTGCAGATGCTCCAATTCCCTTTTCTTCTCCTGGTGTTCTTGCTCCACCCGCCGGAGCTTTTTGCGGATGTCCCCCGCCTTCATCAACGCGTCTTTCGGGCTGAAGCCTTCCTCATCTTTCGCAGAAAAATATTTGAGCGACTCCCGCATCAGTGCGATACGTTGCAAATATTTCAACTCCTCTTTTTCCAGGCTGTAAAGATCGCTGCGAAGACTGCCAAGCCCATCCCGGAGTTGCTCCATCTCCTCTAAAAGTTGTTGCTGATTTGCCTGGGCTTGTTTGAGTTTCTGTTGCCCGGTCTGGGCCTGCTCAAACTTACGCTGAATCGATTCTGCGGTATCGCCGCGAAATTTTTCCCAGCCAAATTTTTCCTGGTGTACCTCGATAGCCGCTTCGGCGTCGTTCAGGATCTGCCGGGCCTCTGCGAGTTGCTCCCTGATCATATTTTGTTTTGTGTTAATCTCTCTGAGCTTATTACCCGCTTCGGTCAGGCGCGCTATTTTTTCTTCTATGCTGTGCAATGCAGCTTTATGTTGCTTTACTTTGGCCTGGATCCGGGCGTCCTGCAGCGGCGCCGGATGGGTTAGGGAGCCACAAAGCGGGCACGGTTTTCCCGGTTGAAGTGATCCGGCCTGCTCAGCCAGGTGCGCCTGGGTGTGCAGGTGTTGCAGTTCTTCCATAATTGCGCTCTTCTCTTTTTGAAGCGCGGATTGCATAGAGTCCACTACGGATAAGCTGAATTTTTCCAGGGAGGGAAGATCAGCAAAGTCTTTCGCAAGCTCCCGGTAGATCAATTCAAAATTCTTTTGTGAGACATCGAAATCTGATTCCCTTCTCCGGAGGGTGTGTCGCGCCCGGGACATTTGTTTGTCCAATTGGGCCGCCTGGGTATGCCATTGCTGAACATGATTCAGAATATCCCAGTCCTCCCAGTGACGCTGCAAACTTTCCATTTCTTCTTGAATAGATTTGGCCTGTTTCTCTTTGGCCGCAAGCTCCCGTTGTTTCTTCTGAATAACGTCGGCGAGTTCTTTCTTGCGGGCGTCTAAACGGGACGCTTTGGTGCGGAGCTTGAGAATTTCGCTGATTTTCTCCAGTTCATTTGCCTGCGCCAGGAGCGTATCACGCTGTTGATAACGCTGTTCCAGTTCTGCGAACTGTTCGGCGAGATCACTTCGGCGCTGTTCCAGTCCCCGGAATTTTTCCCGGTCCTGTTCCAGTATTTTCTGTTGTTGCCGAAGACTCTTTTCATGCTCTTTTTTTCTCTCTAAAATTGCCCCGAAACGGTTCCGGCAATTCACATATTCCCGGAGTGAATCTTCCATTTTCCGGATGGCTGGTTCACGGGCGTTCAATTCTTCCATTCGCTTCTTTTGCTGAGAAAGTTCCTGGAATGCCTGCTGAACATCTTCCAGGTCCCGCAAGGCCTTTTCCTGCTCCCGGAGATTTTTTTCCAGTTGCACCACCGTTTTTTGCTGCTCCGTTAATTCCGCTTCCCGGTTTCGGATCAATTCCGTCGAGACATCGCCAATCCCGCTTAAGGCGCCTTCCACTGTGCTGATAGCCCGCTCGTTTGCTGTTGCCAGCCGGCTCACCTTGTCCGATAAATCAAATCGTTGCAGATGGAAGATTTCCTGCAGCATCTGGGTGCGGTCTTTTTTCCCTAACTGTAAAAATTCCTGGAACTTTCCCTGGTGGATGATGATCGTGCGCCGGAAATTATCATAACTCAGCCCTAAAATCTCATCTGCGGTAAGCGTTTCGGGCTGCCATTCTCCGTTAATTTTGCGAAACTGCCGCCGTTCAAATGCCCGAACCTGATCAAATTTGCTGCGATGGCGTTTGGCGCTCACTTCGAACCGGTATTCATCTCCGGCCCCCTGGCCGGCCCGGAAATCAAAACGGATCATAATCTGGTTCGATTTCAAATTCATCATGTTATAAGCCAGGCCGTCCCGCTGGTTTAGCCGCTCGGTTTGGCCGTAAAGCGTAAACGAGATTGCCTCCAGGATGGAAGATTTCCCGCTCCCCACCGGCCCGAAAATCCCGAAAAGCTGCGCTTCGGCCAGGCGCGAGAAATCAATCTCCTGAAGAGTTTGATAAGAATAAATGCCGGAAAATGTCAATCGTAGGGGAATCATAGGTGGTTTCGTTTAGTTTGACTTTTCTTCATCCGCCTCGCTGGCCAGAACTTCCCGGAATAATTTCATCAACTCCGAATTGGGCGGCTGTCCTTTTTTGAACTGAAAGTAATCCACAAACAGTTCTTCCATTGTTTTTTTCGACTGGAACTGCAACTGCCCGCTTGTTCCGGAATCCTCTTGATCTTCCAGCAGGGGAATAACCGCCAGAAGCCGCGGATGGGCCTGGTGCAAGCGGTGCTGATCTTCCGCGGTGAGGTAGTGGGATGTTTTGATTGCGATTTTCACGTAGCTGTCGGGATGATCATCCAGCCACCGGACCGCGGCATCAACCGAATCGAATTGTCCCCGCAGAAGCCGTTTCCCGCTTTTCAGTTGTACCGGGGTGATGCACGTTTCTTCGTTTGGATTCGCCTCGATGATAACCACAAATTTTTCCTGATCGGCCTCACTGAAACTGTAGGCGAGCGG
>JAJRYW010000310.1 GCA_024275555.1 Calditrichota bacterium
AATGTTCATTTTTTTAGTTAACTCATCATATAAAAATAGCAAAGACCAAAGCTTCTTTTCCGATCAGACTGGCCGCTTTGACAGCCGGCAACCAGATTACATCTTCCCCCTCTCCTGCATGATGCGGATGTAGGTTTCCACCCCGGTTTTGGGAGGCTCATAAAGCTGATCATCCGGTTTTTTAATCAACTGCATGGCTTCCGTCGGGCAGGTCGTCACGCACAGACCACAGCCGATGCAGCGGTTGCGATCAACAGCGGCGATTCCGTCGCTGATATCAATGGCATCCATCTGGCAGCGTTCGATACAAGTTTCACATCCGGTGCATTCTTCGTCGTCAACCCGGGCAAAGTAGTTGCTCTGTACCATCTGTGCCGGGTGGGGGTGCATTTTCAGCGAGCGCAACACCCCGCAACAGTCTCCGCAGCAACTGCACATTCCTCCGATTTTCTGGGAATTAAACGGTTGCATAACCAGACCGGCCTCCTCATTTTTTTTAATGATCTCTTTGGCCTCCTCCCGGGTAATATAGCGGCCCATATGGTTTTCCACATAGTAATCGGCGTGGGATCCAAAAGAAAAGCAGGCTTCCATGGGTTTGTCACACCCCTTTCCGGCCAGCTCTGTCGTCGTACGGCAGACACAGGGCGCCACGGCAATCTTTTTCTGATCATCAATAATTTTGATTACATCTTCATAGGGGGCAACGGGATAATCAGCCACCAGCTGCCGACTGATGGGAATGGTCCGCAAAACGGGGGTCTTAAACTCCTGGATGGTGCGCCCGAAGGCGGTCTCAAAGTACTCCTCATGATCCCGCGCAAATTCCGGATCCATCCTCTTTAACTGGTGTTCAAAAATACCCACTACGTAAGGCACCGGTGCGTAACGCACTCGTTCGCCCGCGCGCTGGCGGAATAAAAGCCCCTTTTGGGCCATTTTCTCCATGAGAGCCCTGATCTGATCCGGGTCACGGTTCAGCCGCCCGGCCACATCGGTGGGTTTTTGCAAAAGGGGCGTCAACTCCATGTACAGGTGCGCTTCTTCTTCAGTAAACAAACGCTTCAGCAACCGGATCTCCACTTTGTTTTCGGTTGCCGGATACCCCGTGGCCATGTCATCCAGCCGCACCCTTAACTTTTCGTAAACATCCATCATTAATTTACCTCCTGATTTTATATCAATTCATAAGCCGCCGGCATCGATAAGATTTGCACCCGTCAAGCATGCCCTCGCGGTAACGGTAGAACCTTTTAAATTCTCAACAGCAGAGCCGGTGGCTTATGAATTGAGTTAGTGCATGTATTCACAACTATTGCCTGCCCCGTAAAATGCGAAGCTTATTTCATTGGGGTTATGCTTTGCGGGTCTTTTAAATTTAACCGCAAAGATCGCTGGAGTTAAAATGCGTTAAGGCACTAAACGAAAATATTTTTTTATCGGTTTTGGTTTTTCTGGCGCAGCCAGTCTATTATTTCTTTTAGTTTTTCTCTGCGCTCTCCGCGTGCTCAGCGGTGAGTTTTTTTAATGTTGTAGAAATTCCGATACATCAAATCAGCCGTTCATTGACGATCTCACTAATCTCTTTGACCTCAAGTTGGCCTTCCAGGTTTTGAACCTTGACGGCATCGGCAAACATAACCGCACACTGGGGACAGGCCACAGCCAGAACCCCGGCACCAGTCGCCGTAGCTTCCCGCACCCGTTCCCCGGCAGACGTTTGCCGGCTGCTGCCGATGATATCGGTAAACACATTTCCACCGCCGCCGCCGCAACACAACGCATTTTGAAAACAGCGCTCCATTTCAACCAGCTCAACTCCGGGCAACGCTGCCAGAGCGTTTCTGGATGCGCCATACTCCCTATTGTGACGGCCGAGATAGCACGAATCGTGGCAGGTTACCCGCAACGGAGGCGGGTCCGGTGCAAAAACAGCTTTTTTTACCAGCGGGGCAAGTATCTGGCTGTAATGAAACACCGGGTACTGTCCACCGAAATGGGGATACTCATTTTTTAAGGCATTAAAGCCATGGGGCGACAGGGTGATGATTTTTTTAACCCCCCGGGCACGAAACGTTTTAATATTCTCTTCGGCCAGATACTTAAAAAGCTCGGCCTCTCCCATGGCTCTAGCCTCGTTGCCGTCGGACATCTCCTCTGCGCCCAGGATTCCAAAAGCCACCCCCAGGGTCTGCAAAAGCCCGGCAACCGAACGGGCGAGTTCCTGTCCGCGGGTATCGTAAGAACCCACGTCCCCCACAAAA
>JAJRYW010000311.1 GCA_024275555.1 Calditrichota bacterium
GCCAACGAGCAAGTGGTGGACGGCGCCTGCGAGCGCTGCGGCTGCGAGGTGGAAAAACGCGATTTGACCCAGTGGTTCTTCAAAATCACCGACTACGCCCAGGAGTTGCTGGATGACCTGGACAAGCTGCAAGAATGGCCGGAGCGCGTGCGCATCATGCAGCGCAACTGGATCGGCCGCAGCGAAGGCGCCTCGCTCGTCTTCCCGGTCGACGGCCACGACGAAAGCATCGAGGTCTTCACTACCCGGCCAGACACGCTGTACGGCGCCACCTTCATGGTGCTGGCGCCGGAGCATCCCCTGGTGGGGCAGATTACCGCTCCGGAACAGCGCCAGGCGGTGAACCAGTACATCGAGCAGACCATGCACACCTCGGAAATCGAGCGCACCTCCACGGTTCGGGAAAAAACCGGCGTGTTTACCGGCGCCTACGCTGTTAACCCGGTAAACAACGAGAAAGTGCCGATCTGGATTGCCGATTACGTGCTGCTCAGCTACGGCGCCGGGGCGGTCATGGCCGTTCCCGGGCACGATGAGCGCGACTTCCAATTCGCGACCAAATATCAACTGCCTATCCGCAAAGTCATTTTGCAGCCGGGTACGGATGAAGAGAGCGAACTGACCGAAGCCTACACCGGCGAAGGAATCATGATCAATTCGGGAATCTTTACCGGTACTCCCTCCAAAGAGGGCATCGCTAAAGTCACCGATTGGCTGGCAGAACGCGGGCTGGGAAAATCACAGGTCAACTACCGCCTGCGGGACTGGCTGATCTCCCGTCAGCGCTACTGGGGCGCCCCGATTCCCATCGTCTATTGCGACAACTGCGGTGAAACCCCGGTACCGGAAGATCAATTGCCGGTCGAACTGCCCTACGATGTCAATTTTAAGCACTCGGGTGAATCCCCCTTAAAATCGCACCCGAAATTTCTGAACACCACCTGTCCCAAGTGCGGCGGCAAAGCTGTTCGCGAAGCGGATACCCTGGATACCTTTGTGGATTCCTCCTGGTATTTTCTGCGCTACCTTTCACCGAAGCTGGATTCCGCTCCTTTCGATCAGGACTTAGTAAACAAATGGGGGCCGGTGGATATGTACGTCGGCGGTATTGACCACGCCACCATGCACCTGATTTACGCCCGCTTTATCACCCAGGTGCTCTTTGATCAGGGCTATCTCAAATTCGAGGAGCCCTTCGCCTCCCTGCGGCACCAGGGGGTAATCAAAGGACCGGACGGGCAAAAGATGTCCAAGTCGCGCGGCAACGTGGTCAACCCGGATCCGTATTTGGAAAAACATGGCATCGATGTGTTCCGCACCTACATGATGTTCGGATTTGAATACGAAATGGGCGGCCCCTGGGACGACTCCGGCATTACCGCGGTGGACCGCTTTCTAAACCGCATCTGGCGATTGTTTGAACAATGCGATTGGGTATTTAAGGAAGGTAACCAATGCCAGACTTTCGGAGAAGACGAACGTCTCTTAAACAAGACCCTGCACAACTCCATCAAAGGCGCCACCCAGGACACTGAGCGTTTCCATTTTAACACGTCTATCAGCCGTCTGATGGAAATAACCAATGCGCTCTATAAATACATTGGTGAGCGCCCGACGGAAGAGCTAAACGGCGCGCTTCTAAAAGACGTGCTGGAAAAGTTGAATATTTTAATTGCCCCTTTTGCCCCGCACCTGGCCGAAGAAATCTGGGAACGCACCGGGCATGAATACAGCATCTTCAATCATCGCTGGCCGGAGTTCGATCCCTCGGTTTTGGAAGAGGATATGGTAAACTATGTGCTCCAGGTAAACGGCAAAATCCGCGACAAGATGCTGGTTCCGCGAGACACGCCTAAAGCGGAAATCGAGAAGGCGGCTTTGCAAAGCGGCCGTATTCCGCAATTTACCAATGGCAAGCAGGTGGTCAAGGTGATTGTGGTGCCCAATAAACTGGTCAATATTGTGGTTCGATAACCCATTGCGCCGGTCGGACCGGCCGGCGCTTTTTTTCACACGAATAATTGTCCGTCAACAAACCTCCTTTCTATTCGATACGAGATCTCATGTTTGCTCACCTATTGCTCCACTACACTGCCCTGGCAGCGATTTCCGCGGCGGGGTGCATTCTGTTTTTCCGCCTGGGCCTGTTAACCGGCGGCGGCGCAGCAGTTACATTTTTTATGGCGGTAATCATCTTCGGATTTGGGGGATGGATGTGGGCTACGCCGATACTGACCTTTTTCCTGCTCTCCAGCCTGCTCTCCAAATTCCGGGCGGCCCGCAAACCGGCCTTGGAAGAGATTGCTGCGAAAAGCCATCAGCGCGACTACGCCCAGGTGCTGGCCAACGGCGGCCTGGCAACCCTGTTTATGATCGCCTTTCGCCTGGCCCCGCTGCCGGAATTTTATTTGCTTTATTGCAGCGTCCTGGCCGCGGCAACCGCGGACACCTGGGCCACAGAGATCGGGGCATTCTCCTCCTCCCCTCCCCGTCGCATCACCAATTTTCAGCCGGTGGCGCCGGGAACATCCGGCGGGGTTACCTGGCTGGGAACCGCCGGATCGCTGGCCGGCGCCCTGGCGCTGGCCGGCAGCGCCCTGCCATTCCTGGAAGCCGGCCGTACAACCGATCCTGTGCTCTTTTTTGCTGTGGTAATCGTCAGCGGCGTCCTGGGAAGTTTATTTGACAGCTACCTGGGCGCGGCCTTTCAGGTGCAACTCCGCTGCCCGGTATGCCGGCAGATCACGGAAAAAACCGTTCACTGCCAGAACCTACCCACGGAACGGATTGCCGGCTGGAGTTGGCTTAATAACGACTGGGTTAATTTATTCTGCACACTTTACGCCGCATTAATTGGGATTGCTTTGTATATTCTGATGACCGGTTATAGAGGCGTGAATTAATCTGCGAATATAGTCTGATCTGGTAGCCGCTCCAAAGGAGCCCCTTTGGGGTAAGCTGATGAATTTTGATTAAATAACCGTGCCATATCTGATTACTGGTAGGCGCCCCGATAAAACGGGATGTAAACACAGGCTTTTCCCGTAAGAATGACTTGGGTAATGCCTGCAGCGAATCATGCAAGCTAAAAGCTTTCAACTACCATTGCCGATCCAAACAAGTGGCACGATAATTTAATCAAAACTTAGTATTTTGATATTGGCAGAGCGGAATATAAGAGGAAAAAATGCATATGAATGACAGACAGGAACCGGGGGAGACGGAAAATGAAGCAAGCAGGGGCGAAGAGATGAGTAAAGGGTAAGTGATGGGTCTTCTCATTGCCCATCACTCACCCTCTACAAACTAACCTGATTCAGCGGATCAGAATCATCTTCCGAACGGCAGTAAAGCTATTGCCAACAGTTAAGCGATAAAAATATACCCCGGAAGCGACTTGCACGCCGTTATCATCCCTGCCGTTCCAACTTACCGTATAATAACCCGCCGGTTGATACTCATCTACCAGCCTGCGCAATATTTGACCGCGTAGATTATAGATGGTCAGTTTTACTTTCCCGGCTGTAGGAAGCTGATATTGAATGGTTGTCGAAGGATTAAACGGATTCGGGAAATTGTGCTGCAAGGCGTACGTTTTAGGAAATGAAACGGAATTCATTTCTTTATTTTTTGACAAGAAGTTAAATTGTGAAACAGGGTTGGGGGTATAGACGCCGGTATGGTGGTAATTTGCATACCGCATCGCCCATTGCAAATCCAAATTTTGATAGGTGTCGGTAATGTCAAAGACATACAACCAACCATCATCTTCCTGGAAAATTGCTTCCAGGTCATTATCATTATCTAAATCTGTCAGCATTGGAGTGGTTTGAGCGTTGTTGCCAATCTTTATCGGAAACCCCTTTATCCAATTTCCACTGGAGACGTCAAATCCATATAGAAAACCCTGACTGGAAGCAACAATTAAATCACAATTCCCATCAGCATTAACATCGCCTAAAATTGTATGAGAAGTCCCCGCTTTGGGATAATCTTCATTTTCTCCTCCAAACCATTCCACCGGGAAGTTGGGCAATAGCGTTCCATTATGATTGAATATATGAATTTCGTTTTCCGTTTGCAGGGCGATTTCTAATTGTAAATCATCATCCAGATTGCCAATGGTCGGTGATGGAGAAAAACCGTAGAAATCAATAACACCTGGTAAGGAATAATTCCATTTTACATTCAATTGATAACCGTCGAGTATATATGCATATTCCAAGACCCACAAGCGATTATCATTTTCGGTCGCACCAATGGTAAAAATCATTTCATAATATCCGTTATTATCCAGATCTGCAATGCTGGTTTGACAACCAATTCTGCCAATGCCACAATCGTAGTTGGAAATAGTTTGTAAGTTTTGAGAATTGAGTATGAAGACCTGAGTACTTACCGGAGACCCGGAGGGTACGCCCAAGGCAATTTCCGGAATGCCATCATTGTTGAGGTCTTCAGCAGCCGGAGGGGTTAATAGATAAGGAGTATTGGTAAAAGTTCGAGTCGCATAAAGATGGAGGCTGCTTCCACCTCCCGCAGCAATACCATATTGCCAGGCGTATAGTTTACTCTGGGTTTTCACCTGGGGATCGGAATGATTTCCGCCAAAAGCAGTGGCAAATATTTCCAATTTCCCATCATTATTAATATCTGCTAAACAGACATCGTTCAAGGAGTATTGGTTTGGATCTGTCAGTGTGTATTCCAGTGTCAATGTGTTGCAGTCAAACACATAAATTTTATTGCCATCCTCACCATTGAAATAAGCCGGGATAATCATTTCCACGGCTGAATCAGCATCCACATTTCCAAAGGCGGGTGTAAGCAAAGTCCCCTCTAATCCACTAAACTGGTGGTAAGGTGAACCATCGCTATTATAAATAATCAATTCCCCGTTATTCCCCGGTGCGACAATTTCCGAAGCGCCGCCATTGAAGTCAAACGCAACCGCATCCCCAAGTAAACCAACCCGGTAATCGTTCTCATACGTTGGAAATCCGTTTTGCGCCGGGGCTGCACCCCAGGCAGTTAAAATTGCGGAAAAATCGGAAACTTTACCGGAGGGATTCACCGCCTGCACTTTGTATTCATACATTTGGTTGCTGGTCAACCCTTCATCCATGTAATAACTATCCCCCTGTATGGGTAATTGGTTAATTTTTATAAAATTACCCTGCCCTGGCAAACGACGAAAAACATTGAACCGCAAACTATCGGATGCTGCTGTATGAGACCAGGTGAGGGAAAGCGAGGTTTCAGTTTGGGGTTGAAACGCTAAATTCTGTGGTGCGGAAAGAGAAGTGGTACTCAATACTAACGGAATCGACCATTCCCTTTCATATTCATCTGACACAGTAAGGGTAAAATTACCCAGAGAAGAAGAAGGCGGCTGGGAAAAATCAATCCGGAAATCCTGTTCTCCCCATGCAGACTTACCTGCCTCCAGAGCAGGAAAATTCACTGAAGCGGGAGTAATGCCTATCACATTGGGATTGCTGGTGGTCAACTCAGCGTTAAGGGGAGTGGAAGTTCCCCGGGCGTAGTTTGATAGTTGTAATGAAAGCTGATAGCTATACAAATGACCACCTAAATAGGTAAGGGCATTTTCCGTTACCTGAATATCTGGAGCATATAGTGGAACCATCTGTTGATCGGTATCCTGTAAGCCTTTCCCATAAGAGAAAGTAAAAGTCAAATGAGCGGTCGTATCGGTTGGGATAGAATTGGCGATAGAAAACCGCAGGTTCTCTTCTAATGGAATCGACTCCCCGGGAGCTAATTCATCCACATCAAACCGGCTGTTTAAAACAGTAATAAAATTATCATTACTACTCACAGTAATAACAATACCACTTGCTGTTTGATCCCCATTGTTTTCAATTTCCAGGGAATATTCAACCGTCTCACCACTTTCCGCACTCCCGTTGTTATTATTATCCACAACCAGACTGGCAGTTTTTAGTCGTAAATCGGCGCCGCTGGCGGCTTCTATCATACTACTTGTCAGGAAAGGTTTGTGATTGGTTTTCGTAACGGTGATAA
>JAJRYW010000312.1 GCA_024275555.1 Calditrichota bacterium
CTCCTCTCTTAACCCTGGCCTTTGATGTTCAGCATATCTTCTATGGAGACGTCAAGTCCATCTCCAATCCCTTTGATGTGCAAAACAATCCGCCCTTTGTTCCGGATCCCAATAACCCGGGTAATTTTATTCCCAACCAGAATTTTATTCACCTGGGCCAGGAAGATGGGTACGGATTCGGATGGGACGACATGACCATCTTTAAATTTGGCGCCCAGGTAAAACCGATGCCCGGTTTGTCCTTCCGCGCCGGTTATTCTTTTGGTTCCCAGCCAATTCCCGAGTCGGAAGTGTTCTTTAACATTCTGGCCCCGGGGGTGATTGAACAGCACCTCACCTTTGGCTTCAGCAAAACCATTGCTCCCAAGGTAACCCTGGTTGGGGCCTTTATGCACGCCTTCTCTAACACGGTTGCCGGTCCGGATCCGATGGACCCGGCCGAGACAATCGAATTGAAAATGAACCAGTTCGAAGGCGACCTGGGTCTGCAAATTACCTTGTAATTCCTCCTATACGTTGCCCCGGCTTACCCGGCCGGGGCGGCGTATTTAGGCCGGAGATATTGATGATGTTATCATACAACACGCTTGCAGATTCCTATCCGGTTGCAGGCAGGAGAAAAAAATGAAAACCAAAATATCCCTTTTTGTGATGCTCGCAGCAGTGCTGGCCTGGTCTGTGAACACCTTTGCCGATGGAAAAAGACAATCGGTCTATCAATACGTGGTAAGTCCCGCGGATGTTGATATTGATCAGGCTGTGCAGTTAATAGAGGCCCGCGCTGATGAATACGGCTACCGGGTGCTGGCCTCGTTCGAGGCGGGAACGCCGGAAAAATGTAATTTCCGCGCCCATGTAATGGCGCTTTTTAATCCCGGCTACGGCCGGCAATTGATGGTCGCCAATTCCCAAACCGCCCCGTTTGCCGTGGTGGACCGGGTAAATATTTTTGAGGATGAAAACGGGGTGCACGTCTCCATTGTCAATCCCAAGTCGATCAACCGCACCGTGCTGATGGACGACCCCTCTTTTAAGGAGATAACGGATATGCACACCCGGGATTTGCGCAAGTTGCTTGCCGATGCTGTGCCGGGTACGCCCAGTGAAAAATCATACGGCCAGGAAAGAAAAAAAGGCTACATCGGCCGCACCATGGGTGTGATGGCCGGCGGAAAATTTATCGATAAACTCCAGGACAAGGCGGTTCTGGCCGGCGCCGATTTGCAGGAAGTTGCCGCAAAGCTTCAACAAGGATTGAGTGAACCGGGAACCGGGTGGGGGATGCATGTAATCTATAAACTCTCCCTGCCGGAGTTTAATACGGTGGTTTTGGGCGTTACCGGTACGCCGATGGACAGCAAATCTTTTTCCATTGTCGGCGCCGGGAGCGATAAGTCCCGGAAAAATCTTTCCTGTCCCGGCCTGGCCCATGCCGCCGCCTACCCGATGAGTGTGGTCGTTTATAAAGAAGGAGACCAGCTTAAAATACGCCTGGTAGATACGATGTACCGGATGAAAATGTATTTTGAAGACGCCGGGAAATGGGCCTTTATGAAAAACATGGGCATGCCCGGCTCGATCGAAGACGAAATTGTTAGCATGATTAACAACGCATTGGCTGACGACGGACTGAGCACCCTGGATTAATGCCGGCCCGGAGAAAGCTGATTCTCTGCGCATCTCCCCGGGGGAGCCTCCGGGGAGAATTTTTTGCCTCCCTAGGCAAATATTCCGGTTTCTCCCGGTTCAAGAATTGATCCTGCCTCTCTCGCCGGGGAAAAGGCAACGATGGACCGTTTCCCTCCCAAAACCGACTAAACCCCGAAAAAGTTTGTGAAAAAAAGGGCGAATTTGCCGAAAATCATGTTTTAGTCTGACAGTTGTCATGGTTTTAAATTTTCTATGTTCGTATTTTTTTTCACAAAAAATTTAAGACAGTAGAGTCTTTTAACCGATAACAAAAATTTATCCTCATGTTTCACTAAAACAAGGGAGCAGATAATGACCCAAAAAACACCACTTGCGTCGCCTTCTCCCCCGGAAAAACCGAGCGGGGATACCCAGGATCGGCGCGATTTTTTATCGAAACTGCTTATGGGGATTGGGCTGCTGTTTAGCTATGGCGTTATGGCGGTAGAGGGGATACTCTTTATCCTGCCGCCGCACACCAAGTCTCCCACGCGCAGGCTTTATGCCGGTCATATCGACCAATACCATATTGGCGCTATGCAAACCTTTTATGATTTACAAGGCACGCCCATTATGGTAAAGCGGGATTCGGACGGCTTGCGCGCCTTCAGCTCGGTTTGTCCCCATTTGGGATGCAAAGTTCACTGGCAAGGCGATAAGAAGGAGTTCTTCTGTCCCTGTCATGGGGGAGTGTTTAACCAGGATGGCATTGCCACCGCCGGCCCGCCGGCAGACGCCGGGCAAAAGCTGTTCGAAGTGCCCATCACCGTGGATAAACGCAGCGGGATTGTCTACCTCGAAGTGAAAGATGTGAAAAGGAGAACCACAGCATGAGCCCAGAATCCAAAAAGACTGCCGGTATAGCCAGTCGTTGGCAGGAGCTTTTCCCATTTGATTGGGAATTGCTGCGTCATGCCGGGGCGGAGCCGGTTCCATATCATCTTAAAAAATGGTGGTTTTGCCTGGGCGGAACCGTGGCGTATTTGTTCATCATCCAGGTCATTACCGGTATTCTGCTGACCTTTTATTATATCCCTTCGCCGGACGCCGCCTACCAGAGCGTCGCGCACATCACCCAGGAGGTGCGTTTCGGATGGTATATCCGCTCGCTGCACAAGTGGTCGGCCAACTTTATGATTATAGCGGTTTTTCTGCATATGCTGCGGGTATATTTTACCGGGGCCTATCGTCATCCCCGCCAATTGAACTGGATGGTGGGGTTTATGTTGCTGGGGGTGACGCTTACCTTTGGGTTTACCGGCTATTCCCTGGTATACGAACAACTGAGCTTCTGGGGCGCCACCGTGGCTGCCAACCTGGCCCAGGCCGTTCCCCTGCTCGGGGATACCATCGCTTTCTTTCTCCGGGGCGGCCCGGAGGTGGGAGAAAACACTTTAACCCGCTTTTTTGTTCTGCACATCGGGATTCTGCCCACCCTGGCTTTTCTGCTCGTGGCGATGCATATCTATTTAATCCGTTCCCAGGGAGTCACCGAACTGCATTTTGAGAACGAAAAAATTACCGAGGAACAGCGCCATTTCCGGTTCTGGCCGGATCATGTCACCACCGAGTTGATTGTCGGGGTGCTGCTGATGTACATCCTGACCATTATTGCCCTGATCTTCCCGGCAGAACTGGGAGAACCGGCCAACCCAAACGTTACCCCGGCGCATATTAAGCCGGAGTGGTATTTTTATTTTAACTATCGGCTTCTGAAGCTGACCTCTCTTAAAATCAGTGTACTTACCACGATGGTGATTGGCGGTATTGCTTTCTTATGGCCTTTTGTGGAAGAATGGCTGCAAAAAAAATTCAAATTAAATGATCGATTTTCCGTTTACCTGGGTGTGATTGCTTTTTTAGGCTTTCTCTTCTTAACCGTTTGGGAAAGTCTTTCTCATTAATCTGAGTAGGAGGAATATATGAACCTGACTATGAAACGTTACGTTGTGGCGGCTTTATCGTTTCTGTTCCTGGCCTCGTTATTGATTGTGGCTTACCAGGAATCGAAGATGAAGCGGATTGAGAAAAAACAGATTCCGGTGGTAACGGCCGCCAATGAAGGTTGTGTGGAGTGTCATAGTAAAGATTCCCCGGCCCTGGTGCAGGAGTGGGAGCATTCCCAACATGCACGGGTGGGAGTCGGTTGTGTGGATTGCCACTCGGCCAACAAAGAGGACATCGACGCATTTAAGCACGAAGGCGTCTGGGTGGCCGCTTTAGTAACCCCCAAGGATTGCGCCAAGTGCCATACCAAAGAGTTCGAAGAATTTTCTGAAAGTCACCACGCGAAAGCCGGGGAAATCCTGGCCAGTCTGGACAACGTTCTGGCGGAAAAAGTAGCCGGGATGCCCGGAAATATTGCCGACGCCGTAAACGGCTGCTGGCAGTGCCACGGAAGCATTATCAAATTTAAGCGGGATGAAAATGGCCAGGTCCTGCGCGTCGGCAATGAAAACCGGCCTGTAATCGACCCGGACACCTGGCCCAACAGCGGGATGGGACGTCTGAATCCCGATGGTTCACGCGGCTCCTGCCACGCCTGCCACTCTCGACATGCCTTCCAGGTCAAACTGTCGCGCTCGCCGGAAAACTGCGGTAAGTGTCACATGGGGCCGGATCATCCCCAGATCGAAATTTACAACGAATCCAAACACGGGATCGCTTTTTACGCCAACCGCGACCGGATGAACCTGGAAAAAACCGAATGGGTGTTAGGCAAGGATTATTCCGCCGCCCCGACCTGCGCCACCTGCCACATCAGCTCCTACATGACCCCCAACGGGGAAAAAGTCGGCAATTCTCATGATGTAGGCGAGCGGATTAGCTGGACCCTGCGCCCGATTATCAGCACCCGCCTGAACTCGGTGATTTATGAAGACGGCTTCAAAGAAGACTATCCGCATACCCGGGAACTGCCCAAGATTGGCGATACGGTCAACACCACCGAAAAAGTGGTTGAGAACGAAAAGCTGGTCTCCAGAACCGTTCCCCGAAAAGTCGCCAAAATCGTTACCTGGGAAGATCGGCGCGAGAACATGAAAGGCGCCTGCCTGAATTGCCACAACAATACCTTTGTGGATAACTTCTACAAGCAGTTTGACGACCTGGTTGTTCTCTACAACGAGAAATTTGCCAAACCCTCCAAGAAAATTATGGATGAGTTGCTGGCCGACGGCATTCTGAATCCCAAATCGCCTTTTGAAAAAGAAGTGCAATGGGTTTTCTGGGAGTTGTGGCATCACGAAGGCCGGCGGGCCCGCCACGGCGCCAGTATGATGGGACCGGACTACACCCACTGGCACGGCATGTATGAAGTATCGAAACACTTCTATCAAAAATTCCTGCCGGCGATCATTAAGGCGGCCGAAGAAACCAGCCCCGCTTTGGGACGGAAGTGGAAAGCCAAAGTGGCTAAACTGCTGGAACAGGAAGAACATATCTGGAGAAAAGGATTGACGCCGGAAGAAGCCAAGGCGCTGAAAGAAATGTATCAGAAACGCTACAATGAATAGGCAATAGTGCCGTATTTCCTGGCCCCGGGTTGGATGGTCTTCTCTCGCTCCCGGGGCCTGGTAAAAATAATCCGGAGGTAAGTATGGGAACCACAAACACCTTAACCCCGATCGGCAATGCGCTGGATAGCCTGGAACATCTGAACTCGGTTCTAAAGGAGAGTTCCAAACGGGGTACTTTAGCGGGGCTAAAAGAAGTATTGGTGTGGGGCTGGCACGCGGTGGATGTGCTTACGTACGTGTGCCTGCAACCCAATCAGTCGCTTTTTGATCCCTGGCTGCAAGATTATTTACAGGAAGGCGAACCGGGACTTTCCGTAGAACGTGACGCGCGTTGGGACGAGCGGCGTCATTTGGGCTTGCTGGAATTGTTGGACATGATGAGCGCGGAAGAACTCTCCATTCTGAAGCCGGAATTTTACCAGGGCTGGCAAGACCGCACTTCCCGTTGCCAAAACCTGCGCCGGCAGGTTGCGGGAATCCTGGGCGATTCCATCCGGGAAGAACCAAGACAGAAACTGCTGCTTTTGTTGGCGGTTTACAACCGTATTTTCCATATGCCGGCAGCGGTGGAAATCGATGTTGCCGAAGCGTGGAAGGCGTTGCCCGCCTTGTTTGATCTCTTGAAATTATTGGCAAAATCACGGCCGAACTTAAAACCGGTCCTGAACGAAATTGCCGTAAGCCAAAAAACTTTATAAATCAAAGCGGCTCAAAATTGATCGTATCGCGATCAATTGTTATGTGAATCTATTAACAAACTATGTGGAGGAATCATGAAAAAAATTAGTCTGAGCGCCGTAGTGTTTATTTTTTCGGTATTGTTGGCAAACTCCTTTTTATTTGCTGATGATACGCCCAAATCCAAATTCTCCTACAGTGGAGTTTACAAAGCCCTGGCGCAATCACAGCACGCCTTTCGGTTCGATGACAAGACCTATGACGACAACTATGTCAATCAAATGTTCCGGCTCAATTTGGGCTTTGCTCCCAATGAGTTTATGACGGCTATTACCCGTCTCGACCTGGCCCAGGGATGGTGGGGAGTAGACAATGCGCTCCGCAGTGTGCAGCGCACCGGAACCGGCGGCGGAAGCGCCTTGTTCGATTTTAAAGACACCAACTTCCTGCTGCATGTCGACCAGGCCTACGTCGAGTTCAATTTCCCCAATTCTCCGGTAACTGCCCGGGTTGGTCGGATGTGGTATGGGCTGGGCAACAAAATTATGGTAGACAACAACTATGACGGAATCCAGATCGACTTAAAAGATGTGGTTGGCAAAAAGCTGACCTTCTCCTGGGCCCGGGTTTCCGAAGGCGTGGACGGTCTCAGCGATATTGAACCGGAAGGCGACGGGCCGGTGGCTGCCGATCCCCGCGACGCGGACCTGCTGACTTTAAACTTCCACAACAAAACGGGCGGTTTGAGCTATGACGTCTACGGGATGTATTATATAGACCGCAGCACCAGGGATATGACCGCTTATGTGCCGGACATGCTCCAGTTCTTCCGGGCCCGTTACACGCCCCAAATCACCGACCTGATCGCCATCGGGATTTCCGGAAAATACCAGGCCGATAAACTAACCGTAATCGGAGAGTTTGATTACCTGACCGGCAGCGACGATATTGCCAACACCACCCACGGCCCCAAACAGATGTGGGATATCAACGATGGAAATATCAGCGGTTTTAATGCCTATACCAAGGCCACCTATGCAGCCACGGACAAACTCAGTTTTGGCGCAGTTGCCGGGATGGGCTCCGGGGATGATGACCTGACCGGCGGCAGCGGAAATGTCAACAAGCTGCGTACTTCCGGGTTTTTCTATATCACCGAAATCTGGGAAGATTCCATTATGCCGGATGAAGAAGGGATTTCTCCCCAGGGGTTGGGCGCTCCGAATGTGCGCGGTTACCGGGAACTGGAAAACACCACCGCCTTGCAGGCAAATGCCACCTTCAAACCGATACCGAAACTAAGCCTGTTCCTTTCCTATACCTGGCTCAAAGCCACCCAGCCCATCCATGCCTGGTCTGTGGTGACCGATATAGATGGAAATGCAGTAGACGCCGCGATTGACCCGGATATCTATGCGGATGATATCGGCAGCGAGATCGACTTCAACTTTAAATATGTCATCCAGAAACCGCTGGTGCTGGGTTTGCGCGGCGGTGTGTTCTTCCCCGGCGACGCCGCCGGTTACCTGATCAATGGCCAGAACAACCTGGATGATCCGGCCTGGGAACTGAAAGGTTACCTGGTCATGAAATTCTAATTTACTTCTCCATGTTGTGCACGGGGTTTATCGCCTCGTGCACCATATTATGTCTCACCTAAAAAAAAGAGAGATGATTTATGGAAAAGAAAAATTTATTGATTTTTTGGGCAGCGGTTGTAACGGGTGTATTCCTGATCGCTTGCTCGGCAGGCAAGCAGATGACGGCTCAAGCCGATCTCCCGCCCGCGCCCAAACAGGTAGCCCCGGAAACCCATCCGGAGGTAGATTTCAGTTTAAGCTGTATTGAATGCCACAGCACAGAAACGCCCGACCAGGTAGAAGAGTGGTCTGCCGGGATGCATGGCCAGGTGAATGTGAATTGTTTTGTCTGCCATGGCGATGGGATTGAAGAGTTTTATCCCTCTCCCACAACGGAGCGTTGTGTCAGTTGCCACTCCCGCTACGAGGTCAACTTCTCGGCCGAGAAAGAAGCCTCTTCCTGTTTCAGTTGTCATGATGGGCATACTCTTAAGTTCCATCCATCGGACACGCCGGGTTTTGGCCGCTTATTTCCCAGTCAACTGCCCCGGGTGGGGAAGCAGATTTGAAGTCTGCACCAGGCAATATGTTGAGTTAAAAAATGTGATCTACAACTAATTTGGGAGAAAAAAGATGGCATTATCCAGAAGAGAATTTTTAAAGCTATCTGCGGCCAGCGCTGCCGCTGCTGCAATCGGTTCGGTCATTCCGGGCAGCAGCAGCTTATACGCCCAGCCGTCCATGCAATGGCATAAGTCGGTCTGCCGTTTTGCGGCACCGGCTGCGGGGTGATGGTCGGGGTCAAAAACGGCCGGGTCGCCGCCATAAAAGGAGATAAGGAAAACACCATTAACCGGGGCTTGCTCTGTGTAAAAGGATTTTATCTGCACAAGATCGTTTACGGGAAAGATCGACTACTCCATCCCCTGATCCGCAAGAACGGAAAACTGGAAAAAGCAACCTGGGACGAGGCCATGAGCCTGGTCGCCCGAAAGTTTAGCGAAATTAAAGAGAAACATGGGGCTGACGCCCTGGCCTTTTACGGCTCCGGACAGGGAACTACCGAAGAAACCTACATCGCTAACAAACTTTTTAAAGGACACATCGGTACGAACAATTTTGAAGGCAACCCGCGCTTGTGTATGGCCAGCGCCGTGGGCGGCTACCTGACCACCTTTGGCGCGGATGAGCCGGTGGGCAGCTATGATGACATCGATCATGCCGATCTGTTTTTGCTGATCGGCTCCAACACCTCGGAATGTCACCCGGTGATATACGACCGCCTGGTAGCCCGCAAGAAAAAAGATCCCCGGGTAAAATTTATCATCATTGATCCCCGGAAAACCCCTACCAACAAAATTGCCGATATACACTTGCAGATTCTGCCCGGCTACGACCTGGCTCTTATGCACGCAATTGCCCGAATTCTGATTAAGGAGGGCTACACCGATGAACAGTTTATTAAAGACTCGGTGAAGTTCAGCGACGGCAAAAAAGCGATCAGCTATGATGATTACAAGAAATTCCTGGAAAAATTTACCCCGGAATTTGCCGCAAAGCAGGCCGGCGTATCGGCAAAAGACATCGTAAAAGTTGCCCGCATGTTTGGGGAGGCTCCCAACGCCGTCACTATGTGGACCATGGGCGTCAACCAGCGCACCCGCGGGGTGTGGATGAATAACCTGATCCACAATTTACACCTGCTGACCGGCAAGCTGGGCCGGCTGGGAAGCGATTCGCTTTCCCTGACCGGTCAGCCCAACGCCTGCGGCGGGGTGCGGGAAGGCGGCGGATTATGCCACCTGCTTCCCGGCCACCGCAAGGTCGCCAATCCCAAGCACCGTGAGGAGATCGCCAAAATCTGGAATGTTCCGGTGGAAAATATCCAGCCCAAACCGGGCAAACATACGATGGCCATGTTCGAAGCGCTGACGACAGAAGAGATTAAAGGGATCTACATTATGTGCACCAACCCGGCTCAGTCGCTGCCGCACCTGAACAAATACCTGCCGGGCATGAAGAAGGCTTTTGTGGTGGTAGCAGACGCGTTCCATCCCACGGAAACTACCAAGCTGGCCGACGTGGTATTGCCGGCGGCTTTTTGGAGCGAGAAGGAAGGCGTTTACGGCTGCACGGAGCGCCGTTCCCAGCACATGCCCAAATCGATTGACCCCCAGGGCGAGGCGCGCTGGGATGGCGACATCTTAATGGACCTGGCCCGGCGGATGGGATACGGAAAGAACTTCGAGCACTTTAAAACGCCGGAAGACGTCTGGAATGAATATCTTTTAACCACCAAGGGCCGGGATATGGACTTGACCGGCGCCCCCTACTCGCGTCTCCGGGAGGTACGGGGGTTGCGCTGGCCGGTGCCCACCGAAGATCATCCCGGCACCCGCCATCGCTTTACCGAAGAAGACCCGCTCTTCCCCAAAGAAAAGGCCAAGGGGCGGCGGATGTTCTTTTATAACCGGCCGGATGGAAAAGCTACCATCTACGCCCGGCCCGCCAAAGGCCCGGAAGAGCCCACGGATAGCGAATATCCTTTCGCCTTTACCACCGGGCGGGTGCTGGAACACTGGCACACCATGACGATGACCGGCCAGGCGCCGGCATTAGTCCGGGCGGTACCCAAACCGTACGTGGAAATTCATCCCGATGACGCCCGGAAACTGGGCATTGCCGACAAGGATGAGGTGCGCATCACCACCCGCCGCGGTGAGTTGGATTTGATGGCGCGCATCATAGACCGGCCCCGCCCGGGAACCCTGTTTGTTCCCTGGCACTGGGCGGAAAAATTAGCCAACCTGTTGACTATTGATGCGATTGATCCCGGCTCAAAAGAACCGGAGTACAAAGTCTGCGCTGCACAGGTTCGCAAAGTCTGATTGTGATGACACCCGGCAGCCGGGAAGCCGCCTATGGCTTCCCGGCCTTGCCGAAAAAAACGGAAAGCGAGGACACTATGTTGATTGCCAGTATGATTGTAAAAGTAGACCCCCGGGTAGCAAACGCCGTAGCGGAAAAGCTGGCCGGCATGGCGGATGTAACCTCCTACGGGGTGCATAAAAAAGAACACATTATTCTGGTGGCGGAAAAAAAGTCTGCCAAAGAGTTGGAACAACTCTCCCAATATATCTTGATGGAGTTTCCGGATGTTATTGGCGTTTTCCCGACTTACCTGACCTCCATGGAAGCGGCAACCGAGTAGGGGAGCGGTCTTTCTATGGCTGGATTTTGGAATTGGTTGAGGCGCCGGGATCAGTCAGAACGATGGCTGCGCCCGCCCGGGGCCTTGCCGGAATCGGAGTTTGTCCAACGCTGTATAAAGTGCGATAAGTGTGTGCAGATTTGCCCTTATGGCAGCATCAAGCCGTTGGGAAGCGCCGCCGGTTTCAAACTGGGTACCCCGGTGATTTTTGCCCGGGAAATTCCCTGCTATGTGTGTATGAAGTGCCCGCCGGTGTGTCCCAGCGGAGCGTTGGATAACAGCTTAACGGATAAAAAAGATATTCGGATGGGACTGGCCCGGATCGATCCGGAGTTGTGCATGGCCTACAATGGGGTCATCTGCCGGGCTTGTTTTGAACGCTGCCCGATCTACCGGGAAGCAATTGTGCTGAAAGATGAACTCTATCCGGAAGTGGTTGCGGATAAATGTATTGGCTGCGGAATCTGTGAGAGTGTTTGCCCCGTGGATGAAGCGGCTATTCGTGTGGGACCTCGCCCTGATTTGCTCTAATCTTTGAGGACGAAGCGTTGAAAAAACAGACTTTTTACCGCCGCTTAAATAAAACCCGTCAGCTTGTCCAGGCGGCAACGTTGCTTTTTTTGTTTTCTATACCGGTTTGGCACGCCCTGGGGTTTTACGGGATTCTTGGCAGTTTTTATTCCCTGACCATCGCCGGGGTGGAAATAACCGACCCGCTGATGGCGCTCCAAACCGTGCTGCTCAGCAAACAAATATATCTCCCGCTCCTGCTCAGCGCCGTTATTCCGGTTTTAATTGCCCTCGTATTCGGCAAAGTCTTCTGCAGTTGGGCCTGCCCGTATAACACCCTGGTTGAGTGGGGATACCGGCTAAGGCGGCGTTTTTTTTCGGGAAATATCAAGCATCATCCGGTCCCGGAGCGTAATCCACGCGCATTAATTTTCTACGGCATTTTTTTGTTTATTCTCTTGTTGATTTTGGCGTTCAACATCCCGCTGGCCGGCTATCTTTCTCCGCCGGGGATTCTTTCTGCACAAATAACCAGTTTTTTGTCGCAGCGAATTGTTTCGATAGAACTTGCCGCCGTGTTTCTTTTGATCGTTGTGGAAGTGGCCGTGGGGCGGCGGATTTGGTGCAAGTATCTCTGCCCGGTCGGGGGGATGCTGGCCGTTTTTCGAACCCCATTTACCTTGCGGATCGCCTACCGCTCGGAGCAGTGCGGATGCAAGGGGAATATCAGCCCCTGCCAGCAGTCTTGCCCGTTGGGATTGCAGCCCAAGCAGCCCGACGCCTATCCGTACTGTTTTAATTGCGGAATTTGTTTGCAAGCCTGCGAAAAGACCGGCAATTGCGCCCTGGCATTCAGCTACAAGACCAAAAAAGAATGACCGTTCCAGGCAGGAGCCTGGAACAAGAACGGAGATATGCAAAATAATTTTTAGCGTAATTTATATTTGTTAATCAACCGGTGGATGGTGCGCCGGTCGATTCCACAGGAAGCGGCGGTGCGGGAAATATTCCAGCCGTGTTTCTCTAATTGGGCCCGCAGATAGCGTCGTTCGAATTCTTCGATGACCAATTCTTTCGCCTCGTGGTAGGAAAGGTTTTCCCAATCATGCCGTCCGACCAGGTGATCATTCCGGTTGTTGTGGGCGTGAATAGGCAGGTCTTCCGGCGTGATAATGGGCGGCTCGGCCAGGTAATAGCTGCGCTCGATGATGTTTTGCAATTCCCGCACATTGCCCGGCCAATGGTATTGTTGCATCTTTTTTATGGCCTGGCTGGTGAAGCCGGTAATCCCGCGGTCGTATTTTTGGTTATACCTGGCCAAAAAATGCTCCGCCAGGAGCTGGATATCGTCAATCCGTTCCCGCAGCGGGGGAATATGGATTTGGATGGTGTTGATCCGGTAGAAAAGGTCCTCCCGGAGCATCCCGTTTTGCACCACATCTTCGACCTTTCGGTTGGTCGCCGAAACCAGGCGGATATCAATATTAATTTCCTGTTTTCCGCCGATGCGCCGGATTTTCCGGTCTTCCAGCATTCGCAGCAGTTTTACCTGCATTTCCGGGGGCATTTCGCAGATTTCGTCTAAAAAAAGCGTGCCGCCGTTGGCTAATTCTGCCAGGCCCGGTTTGGCCTGGAAGGCGCCGGTAAAAGCCCCTTTCTCGTATCCGAACAATTCACTCTCAAAAAGATTGGCCGGCAATGCCCCGCAGTTGATGGGAATCATAGGTTGGTTACGTCGCAGGGAGTATTTATGGATGCTCCGGGCCACCAACTCTTTGCCCACCCCGCTTTCGCCGGTTATCAGAATATTGGCATTTCCATAGGCAATCTTGCGGATCACCTCAAACAATTCCAACATCACCTTGCTCCGGGCCACCATACGATGCATCCCGCTCTCCAGGGAAGACTCCTGGGGCGAAATCTGCTCCAGCGCTTCTTCAATGGAAGAAAGCAGGCGTTTGGTGGTAAAGGGCTTCTCGATAAAATCGATCACGCCGATTTTTAGCGCCGCCACACCTTGTTCAACCGTTCCATAGCCGGTTACCATAATGATGGGGAGATAGGGGAAATCCTTTTTCAGAATGGAGACCAGCTCCATTCCATCCATTTCCGGCATTTTTAAATCGCAAACTACCAGGTGGAAATCCGATTCTTTCTTTAGCAGTTTTAAGGCTTTCGGGCCGCTTGGAGAAGTCTGCACATCATATCCTGCTTTGGAAAGAATTCGTTGATAGTTGTTGAGCATTTCCTGCTCATCATCAACAACGAGAATCTTATGATTTTCCATTGCCGACTCCTACTTCAATAATAAAACACGCTCCATGTTCCGGCTGGGGATTGGCCAGGTAGATTCGTCCGCCATGGTTTGCAATAATGTTTCGGACGATAAACAACCCCAGGCCGGTTCCTTTGTCGTCCTGTTTGGTGGTATAAAAGGGCGCAAAGATTTGGTCGCGGATTTCCGGGGGGATGCCCGGGCCGTTATCGCTAAAGGCAATGCGCACGTGCGGCGAGTCTGTGGGGCCGTCGCAGTATTTCATGTCGATGGTAATCTTGCCCTTATCTTTGGGAAGCACATCGAGACTGTTGTTGATCAGGTTGCAAAAGACCTGTTCCATCTGGGAAAAATCGCCTGTTGTGACCACCTGCCGGGGTAGTTTGGTTACCTCCACCGTTGCGCGACGTTTTTTGATGCGGGGCTGCAACACTTTCAAAGATTGCTCTACTACAGCGTTCAAATCAATCGCTTGTTCGGTATGGGGGCGCTTCCGGGCGTAATGGAGGATGTGTTTGGTGGATTCGGCAATCCGTTTCGTTTGTTTAATAATGCTTTCCAAATCTTCAAGAATATCGGGATCTACGTTTTTTGCCGCAAGTTCTTCCCGGAGAAGCTCGGCCCGGATAAGGATAATGCCGGCCGGATTATTTACCTCGTGAGCAATTTCCGCTGCTACCTCGCCCAGGGTTACTAAGCGGTCAGCGCGTTCCAGGTTGGATTGAATAAAGAGTTTCTCGCGCTCCTGGGCCTGCCGCAGTTTATCAACAGTCCGATTAAAATATTGCGCCAGTTCTGCCAACTCATGCTGCCCGCGCATATCGATACGATAGTTCATATTTCCCCGGGACAGCTCCTGGAAACCACGGATTATTTTACCCAGCTTTGCTTCAATTTGACCCCGATAGAGAAAATTTAGTACTACCCACAACAAAAAAATAATGACCACGGCGCTGGCAATTGTCAGCTTTTTGCTGCGCTCCATCAAATATCGAGTGGCTGCCAATTCGATTTGTACATCGATGGTGCCAATAATTTCCCCGACATTTGTATGGCAAGGAGCGCATTCCTGATGAACATAAATCGGATGCTGATGCGAATAATGGTCGCCATATTTTATGAAAAGCCCCTGATCCGGCGTGGGGATAATCCGCACCGAATCTGCCAGGCGTATTTCGAAGATGTTATGGTTGATCTCCTCCGGGCGGGAAGAAAAGATGATCTTGCCGTTCAGGGCGTAAATGCGGATCAACTCGATGCCCGGATCGGTCGCCAGAATCTGTAGATTTTCCTGGATATGTTCCGGGTCATTTTCCATAAACCCATCAAATATGGACTGGTAGACGGCGTTGCTGGCCGTTTCGATCATCTCGACCGAAAAATTTTCAAAACTTCGGTCAAATTGAGTGGAGAGATAGATTAACGGTGCGCCGACCACAATAAGCAACGCCAGGGTGATAAGCAGCATCAATCGAAATTTGAGTGTAAAGAATATCTTTGGGATAAAGCGCCGCCATTTTTGCTCGCTTCCCGAAGGCGCAGTTTGTGATGGACGGCCGGGTTGTGTCTCTTTGTCCGCCATAGGAGTGGTGTTTCTCCAAATAATGTGCGGTATTTGGCAACGATTACCAACGTTCTAAACCCTAAACAGGCAAGCGACATACTCACCCCAGGTTTAAAAATAGCAGAATTACCCGGGCATACAATGATTTTTGTTATCGAAAAAGATGACTTTTGTCAGTTATTCAGCACAAAAAAAACCTCCCGACCAAAGCCGGGAGGTTTAGTAGGATGAGAATAAAAGAAGGTTAGTTTAAAAATTCGCTACTGCTTTCTCTCCTTCTCTTAGGATCGCCGCATTCGGAATCGTTGTTCCCGTAATAAACATGATACTTTGTTGGAGCAATTGGATTGCGTAATCCGGATTATGAATGCCCATACTCTTATCGTCTTCAAGATAAATCAAATTATATCCGGCTTCTCTTTGCTGAAAGGTAGAGCGGGTTGTGTCGCCCAAAGCTCCGGCAAATCCGACTCCGGTGGTATCCAGGCCGCTGGCAACCAGGGCGTCTTCCAGCATGTACATCAGACCCTGAACTTCACTTTGAACGCCTTCGACAGCCCCATCGCCGTCAAAATCTTCCAGGGCAATGATATCGTCAAAGTCGGAGATTGGGCCGTGGCAATTGGCGCAGGCCTCTACGGTGGGCCGGAAACTATGCCCGGTAACGGCAGGTGAACCGGAGCCGCCGTATTCTACTGTGTTCAGGTGGCAGGTTTTACAGCTGTTCTGCACATTCAAGTGCGAGGGTCCCGCCCAAACAAAATTAGGATCTGCGACGCCGTGATAGGCGCTTTTCCCGGCTGCCATGTCCGCTTGAGGATTGGCGTGGGGGCCAAAATGATCATATCCATTCTGAATTTGGCTTTCCGGTCCGCGTCGGGCGTGGTGGCACTGCATACATAATTTCCCCACGCCTCCAATTGTAATAACCGGGTTTTCACCATTGGCTTCCACCAGGTAGACATCATCAACTGTGCGAAGTTGACCGGGATTGTCATCGCTATGGGGATCGTGACAGGTGGGACAGCCGATGCCTAAATTCGCTACTTCGGTAGTATCCGGGCGTTCGGCGATAGCGCCGCCTCCGAAGAAATTGTTCAGCGGATAGCTGCCGGCGTCTCCAGCCAGGCGAATGGAAGCTGCAACACCTTCGTGACACCCTTGACAGAAACTGTTGGAGCCCGCTCCGTAGGCAGACGACGCGGGATCAAAATTGTGTGGTGAATTCTGCCATTCTTCAAGGTATGGATGGTGCTCTCCTTCATGGCAGGAGCCACAAGTATTGACGCTGTAATCAATATTGATCTGAGTCGGGTCCGGCGTACCACCGGCTAAGTGCTCCGAAGCAGCGCCGTGGCAGTTCTCGCACTGCACATTGACATATTTGCTGATCGGAGATTCATCATAACCACCGTTCCCGTTAAACGGTTCCGGTTCGAAACCAACTGAATGGCATGGTTCGCAATAAGATGCCGCATGGCCGCTCTCCTGGAGAGTTGCCCAGGCGCGGCTGTGGCCTGTCTGCGACCATTCATCGAATTTATCCTGATGGCAGGAGCCGCATTGATCAGCACCCAAATAAAAAGGTGTTGTCGTTGGTGCATACATACCTACGCCTATACGACGATTGCCGAGACCTATATAGACGCCATCGGAAACATGAACTGTAACCAGATAGGCGCCGGGAGTTTCCGGAGCGGTCCAGGTGACGGTATCTCCTTCCTGGTTGTCAAAGCTTCCGGCTTCGGCAAACCAGCGGAAGGTGACGGGGCCGGCCTCGGGCCGCAGGGTCGTCGAGGCTGTTAAACGAATGCTGGCGCCCTCAGTAAGTGAATCAGGAATAGCAAAAATAGAATCCACCGAAATAATATTGACTACGATTTCTGTCGTGTCATGAACAACTTCGGTGATGACCTTTGTCTCCGAATCACAGCCGGTTAGCCAGATAAAGGTGAAAACCAGGGTGATCAAGGAGAAAGAAAGAAACTTTCTTTGATTAAAGGAACTCATATCTCTACCTCACTGTTTTAATTAGACATCCTTATTTCCCCTTTACCGCAGAAGATAAAAGGGTTTGCAATCTGTTCGAGGAAACCGGTTTAAGGTAGTAGGAGAAAACCCCCATAGAAAGTGCGCTAAGCAAGTGGGGATTATCCCGTTTGTTGGTCATTAAACCAATTCTCAGTTTCGGTTGTATGTTCCGAATAATGCTGATCATCTTCTCGGTTTTTTCTCCGGTCGAATCCAGGTCGAGAAGCACCGAATCTACCCTATAGTTAAGTAGTTCATTAATAAACTCCACCGGGCAACAGTAACTCTTGACCTGAAACCCTTCATTCCCCTCTTCATCGATGGAATCCATCCGCCAGTTTTTATCATCCGTAAACACTATGATGGTTGACATGGATTTCCCTCCATCCACAAAACTAAGTATTACCCGGGTGTTCTGTTGAGATTCACATAAACGTAAAACCTATAATAAGTTACTTGCTTTAATTCAGAGTCAGACAAATGGATAACTGAGACAACATTGCGATCTTGGCTGATAGATTTCCGCGTTAGTTTTCAAAACAGGATCGGCTGTTACCGATGAGGCATGATTGCCTCCTAATTTCCACTATACAAAAGCCTCCCCACTTCTGAAGGGGAGGCTGGTTCGCGTAAACCGGGAGCGAGAGAATTACCGCATCAGCATCATTTTACGAGAGAGAGTGCGCTGTCCGGTTTCCAGGCGATAGATGTAGACGCCGCTGGGAAGGTCCGTAGCGCTGAACTGTACTTTGTGAATCCCGGCAGTTTTGTTTTCGTTAACCAACACTTTAACTTGCTGACCCAGGACATTGTACACCACCAGTCGTACATCCATCGTTTTCGGCAGTTCATATTCGATGGTGGTGGAGGGGTTGAAAGGATTGGGATAGTTTTGGGCCAACTTAAAGCTCAACGCCGCCGGTTGGTCGTCGCCGATAGCATTGATGCCGTTGGTGTGGATGCCGTCTGCCCAGTAAGACGCCCAGGAAAGGGTTTGGTTCTGGTGGCAGTTCAGGCAGGCAAAATCCAGGGTTACTTCTGCTAAGCCTTCCGCGTCAAGCTTTACCAGTCCGCCTTCGAACATCGAGTCGCGCGGAACCGGGTCGGTGTTGATCTGGAAGATGTGCGTGGGAACATCACCCCGGACGCCGTTTCCGTTTTGGAAGCCCACCGCGGACTTGCTGGCCATAGGCATATGGCAATCCTCGCATTCGGTAGACTTAATCTGGCCGTTGACCATAATTTCATGATTGGGGTGGCAAGTGGCGCATTCGGTTTTAATAGCGGAGAGGCCCGCACCTGCTGCACCCGGATAGCGCAGGGCAATATGGGTGTCATGGCAAGTGCCGCAGGTTAAATCCATACCCTGGCCGTCGCCGTGGCGGGAGGCTTTCATCTCATTAAATTGCTCATGGTGACGGATATAGCCGCCGGAGGCCGGGATGGCGTTGGTCTTGCTGCCCCGGTGATGGCAATCGCCGCAGCGGGTGTAAGTTAAGCTGTCGGCTTGAATGGGGGGATGCACCCCGGTCGGGTTGGCGACGTGATCGCTTCCCGGTCCGTGGCACCCTTCACAGCGGATGCCCGGTTCGCCAAAAGTACCGAGGTTCGGAGTAATCGGGTTCCAGGAACCGGCAGTGTCGGGATTGGTAGTGTGGCACTGGAAACAGCCCTCGTTGTACGGCTTTGCTTCCCCAAAATGATAAGGCACCCAGCCCTGTGTTTCCAGGTTGTATTGGGCTGCGCTGTCAGCAGTGAAAATAAAGCCATCAAGCTTGATAAAGCGGGCTTTCCAGCCGTAGCCGCCGATTACATAGGTGTAATCATTCCAGTTCGGGGCGGCCGGAGGCGCAAACGGGACGCCCGGGCTGGTGTTGGGCGGATAAACCGGGGGAGCGCCGTTGACTTCATTCAGTTTGTAGGGGTGGCCGGTCTTAAGGTATTCAGCAGCCAGATCATACCCTACGTTGGTGGGGTCTGCCGCGCCGTTGCAGCCAATACAAACCTGGGAGCCCACATACGTTTGTGCGCTTACAAAGCTTGTAGCGCCTACCAACAGCAGACACGTCAAAAGAATTAGTGACTTTTTAGACATGGATCTACCTCCACTTAGTTTTGTGAGTGTTTGTAAACCTGCATTACTTGGACACTCTAAGCTCTTACAATTCGTGTGCCATTATTTTTATGCCGTGGTAAGTGGTTGATATTTAACGCCTTGGAAGAAGACTCTCCGCAGACAGTGCAGATTCCATAGAGACACTCATGCCTCATTTCTCTTGAAATTTTGATAAGTGGTTGTTTTTACTATGTCTGATGCTTGAGACATCCGAGTCCCACCTGGGGAAAAATTGTCTCAATAACCGATATTCATCCGGAAGGAAAGCAGGTGTAAGATTCTGCAATAGTTTGTAAGCAAATTCTACAGCTATAAGTTCAATAATCTTAACAGGTTTTCCCGTTCGCTGGAAGCGCTGTGGCAAAATACCACAATCCCTTGCCTTGCCTGCCTTTTCAATATTCTTTTTAAACTATGATAAAACAATAGCTTATCTGCTTGTGATTTTGATTTGTCAAAACTGGTATGGAGTTTGAAGAAATAAACAACAGAGCCCATAGAAAGGAGAACGTCATGGTACTTTTATTAGTTCTTATTACCATCATGGTATTTCTTGTGGTGGATTACTGGTTACGAAAGGAAGATCAAACAATCGGGGAGCAAGAGAATGTATTTGCTTCTCCCATATTTCTTTCCCCGGAAAAAGCGTTACAGCCGGTAGGGGAATTGGAATCGAGGCGCTACCACCCCGGACATGCCTGGGTTATGCAAGGGGAAGGCCAGGAGGCCCTGATTGGTTTTGATAACTTCATCAGTACTCTTTTTCCGGAAGAAATCTGTATTGATAAACTGCCCCCCCGGGGAACCCGGGTTCAGCAAGGAACGCCAATATGCCGCATTGGCCTGGGGAAGCGGCAGGCGCCTCTTTTAGCGCCGGTATCCGGGGAAGTGGTCGAGACAAATCCGGCCTGTACTGTTCCGATTGTTTTGCCAACTCAAAAAGCTTTACACTCGTGGATTATTAAAATTCGCCCTCGTCATTTCCACCGGGAAGTAAATAATCTCTTGTCTCCGGAGCAGGCTGCTATACTCAATAACCGGCTTCGCGATGATCTTTATACCCATGTTATTTTTGGACAGTACCTGAACGACGGGGGAACATTGAGCCCCAATTTTGTCCGCGAGCTTTCCGAGGCCCAGTGGCAGGAACTACTGCTTCGGTACTTTTCCTACGCCGGGGTAGACAAATAAGAAAGTCCATCAAAAAAGTAGGGGAGAACATCATGGTACTCATTTTTGTGTTACTGACGCTTCTAATCTGTTTGTTCGCTAACCGGTATGCACCTCAATAGGCTCGTGTGTCGCTGAAATCTTTTATGCTCATAACAATGGAAAGGAGAACAAATGGATCGGCGTGATTTTCTGAAAACAGTTGGGGTGATGGGAGCCGCTGCACTACCGCTGAAACATTTACGGGCAGAGAGTAAGCCGGACGGACAGGAGTTTGTGGGCATTCTGGTGGATACCACCCGTTGTGTGGGCTGCCAGAGTTGTGAAGAGGCGTGTGCGGAAGCGCATGGTTTACCGGAGCCGGATACTTCTTCCGACATTGAAGGGGAACGCCCCACAACCCCGGAGCAATGGACTGCCATCAGCTATTATGAGACGGAGCGGGGGGGTGTTTACGTGAAGAAACAGTGTATGCACTGCAACCAGCCCGCTTGTGCATCGGCCTGCCCAACCAAAGCAATGCTGAAAACCAAAGAAGGCCCGGTCATCTGGCGGGCCGATAAATGCATGGGCTGCCGGTTTTGTATGCTCTCTTGCCCCTTTGATATGCCCAAATTCGAGTACGATAAAGCAATCCCGGATATTCAAAAATGTATTATGTGCTGGGAAAGACTTCAGGAGGGAGAAGAACCGGCCTGTGTTGCCGAATGCCCGGAAGACGCCCTGATGTTCGGAACCCGGCGGGAGCTTATCGAGGAAGCCTGGCGCAGAATTTTCCGGGAGCCGCAAAAATATGTTCATCACGTTTATGGCGAACACGAAGCCGGCGGGACCGGATACTTGTACCTCTCTTCCGTTCCGTTTGACCAGCTTGGTTTCAGAACAGATTTAGGCGCGACCCCATACCCGGAGCTTACCCGCGATTTTCTCTATACCGTGCCGGTTGTTTTAACCCTCTGGCCTCCGTTGCTCTTGGCGTTAAACCGCGCCACGGAACATAACCCGGATAAGTCTGAAAGCGAGGTGAACTATGAATAAGCAAAATGGACGAGCGTTGCTTGTCGGGGAGAGCCGACGATTCTTACGATTCTTTTTAAACGAGTTAAAACCAAAAGGAAAATTATTAACGCCGTTTAATATCATCGCGGCTGCTGTGCTGGTCCTGGGCGCCGTCCTGATTGTCATCCGGTTTATCTACGGTCTGGGAGCGGTTACCAATCTGTCCCAGGAATTTCCCTGGGGCCTCTGGATCGGCTTCGATGTCATTACCGGGGTTGCTTTTGCCGGAGGCGCCTATGTGCTCACCTTCATGGTGTATATTTTACGGTTGGAAAAATATAAGCCTATTGTTCGCATCACCGTGCTGAACGGCTTCCTTGCTTATGTCTTTTATGCCGGAGCGCTCTTGCTGGATTTAGGGCGGCCCTGGAATGTCATTAACCCGATAATCGGAAATTCATTCGGAGTGAGTTCGGTAATGTTCTTAGTGGCCTGGCATTTTATGCTGTATATGATGGCCGAGTTTATCGAGTTCTCTCCTGCCGTAGCGGAATGGCTCGGCTGGAAAAGGGCGCGGAAAATCTTGGGATCGCTGACCCTGGGTGCGGTCATTTTCGGGATAACATTATCCACCCTGCACCAATCCGGCCTGGGCGCCCTGTTCCTGATGGCCAGGAACAAAATTCATCCGCTCTGGTATTCCGAGTTTATCCCGATCCTGTTCTTCGTATCAAGCATCTTTGCCGGGCTGTCTATGGTTATTTTTGAGGGCTCCATCTCTCATAAAGTATTTCGCCATCGGCTAAGCCCCGGGCTTCGCACAAATTATGATGATATCGTTCTGGGTCTGGCTAAAATTTGCGCCGGAACCATGTATGTCTACTTCTTCCTGGAAATATTGGTTTTTATCCACGGGCAGAAGTGGGGATATCTCGCTACTTCCTGGGGGGCGTGGTATTTGTTCGAGCTAATTGGCTTCGTACTGATTCCCTGCCTGTTGTTCACCCATGCCGTGCGTTATGAAAGAACCCGCCTGGCCCGTTACGCCTCATTGCTTACCCTGCTTGGAATCGTATTAAACCGGTTAAATGTCTCCATCATCGCTTTCAAATGGTATGCGCCCAATCATTACCTGCCTACCTGGATGGAAGTTGCGGTTACGCTGGCGGTGGTGTTTGCCGAATTGATCGTGCTTCGTTGGATTGTTAACCGGATGCCCATCTTAAGCGAACCGCCGCTGTGGGCCAGAAAAGAAAAAGTAGCTGTAAATAAATCCATCAAACCGAAGGAGTATGAAGAATGGAAAGTTACCACTATGTAGACATTTTTGCTACCAAGGGGATTGAATACCTGCTGGTGTTGGCTTTTTTAGCGGTCCTGATCCTCTATTGGCGCTATTTGAACAAGCCGGCGGCGATGAATAACCGCGCAGCGATACCGGAAAAGATTAAAACTACCCTGGTTGATTGGTTTTACCTGGCGGATAATTTTCTCTATCACCAGGGACATAGCTGGGTTGCTCCGGAGGGAGAGCAGACCGTTCGGGTGGGAATGGATGATTTTTCCCAAAAGCTGGTTGGTAAACCTGCCAGAATCGACCTTCCCGCGATTGGCAGCCGTGTGCACCAGGGAGAACGAGGCTGGCAGTTAGAGGTTGACGGCAAAATTGTGGAAGTTCTTGCTCCCGTCAACGGAGAGGTTGTGGAAGTGAACCGGGAAATCCTTAAAAATCCTCACTTGCTTAATGAGGACCCCTACCGGAAAGGTTGGCTGTTAAAAGTTAAACCGGAGAGATTCGGCCCCGACCGGAAAAACCTGCTCTCCGGAGAATTAGCCCGGGCCTGGATCGAAGACCATGTTAACCGGTTGAGCCGGCAAATCAGCGGAGAGCTGGGCCAGGTGTTGCAGGATGGAGGATTGCCCTCGGTTGGTTTTGCAAAAGATATCTCCCCGGAAAATTGGGAGCAAATAGTGCAGGAATATTTACTTACCGAACCCGCGACTATCTCTTGAGCGGCGTCGGCAGACGAGAACGCCTCATTGCCGTACATGTTGAACATCCCGGGAGCGGTTAGGCGCGACGCTTCCGGAATCTGAGTATGAAAATGGGAAGCGGAATCCAGTTTTTCTACACGAAAATTTCTGTGCGTTGATTTGGATTCCATCTCTTGTTAAATTATTCTCAAATGTTGAGGCTTTAATGAGAATCTTTCGATTACTCAGTTTTCGCCTGTTTGCTTTCATCGCGGCCCTTCTCGCGATACTGGTTGGACTTGCATCCTATTTCCAACTCAATTTTCAATCCCAGAACTATCTCCAAATGGTTACCGAATATGGGCGCCGCACCAGCGAGTTGATCCAGGGGTCAACCAAACATTCCATGCTCTTAAATAATAAAGAGGAAACCCACTACATCATCCGTTCATTAGCGGAACAGTCACATATCGAAACCATCCGGATTTATAATAAGCGCGGCGTGATCATTTTCTCGTCCAACCCGGTGGAGATTGATCAGATTGTGGATATGGAGAACGAAGCCTGTTTTATGTGCCACAATCAGTCCGATTCCCCTATAAAAGAACCTTCCACCCAGGAACGACGGCGAATATTCAAAAAAGCGGATGGCAGCAGGCTTATGGGTTTTGTTACGGCAATTAAAAATGAGGAAAGCTGCTATAATGCCGTTTGTCATTACCATGACGCCGAAGAGCCGTTGCTGGGGACGCTGGATGTTATTCTATCCTTAAAAACAACCGACCGGATATTAGCAGAAGAAAAACGGCGGCTTATCTCTTCCGGGGTGGCCATCATCCTGGTGCTGGCGCTGTCGGTGGGGATTTTTATCTGGGTCTTCGTTCACGTGCCGGTTCGTAAGTTGATCATGGGAACCATGGCGATCTCCTCCGGCGACCTGGATTATCGCATCGAGCCGACCAGCAAGGATGAAATCGGGCAACTGGCCTGCTCATTTAACTCGATGGCCGAAAAACTGATTGTCGCCAAACAGGAAATTACCGCCTGGTCGAATGAACTGGAAAAACGGGTGCAGCAAAAGACCGATCAACTGAAGAAAACCCAGGAACGGATCATGCAAATCGAAAAAATGGCCTCGCTGGGGCAACTGTCCGCCACAGTTGCCCATGAACTGAACAATCCCATTGCCGGAATTCTGACTTACAGTAAACTTATCCAAAAAAAGCTTCGGAAAGGAAGCTTCTCCGAGGCCGAAAAAAAATCCGTTCTCGAGTATTTAAAAATGATTGAAACGGAAAGCGAGCGCTCCGGCCAGATTGTTAAAAATCTGTTGCTGTTTGCCCGCAAGCAGGAGCCGGAATTCAAGAGGCATGATCTGAACCAGGTCGTGGAAGCCTCGCTGCAACTGGTGTCCCATCATCTGGAGCTTAACCAGATCAGCCTTCACAAAAGTTTGGCAAAGAATATTCCACCTATTTTTGTTGATGAGAATCAATTGAAACAGGCGCTACTGGCTTTATATGTTAATGCGGTTGAGGCCATGGAGCATGGAGGCATATTGACGGTAAAGACTCAATTCGATCCCTCCGGCCGGAAGGTGCTGATTGTGGTTCAGGACAACGGCAGAGGTATACCGGAAGGCGATATCGAGCATATCTTCGAACCGTTCTTTACCACCAAAAGTGCGGTGAAGGGCGTCGGGTTGGGATTGTCGGTCGTCTATGGAATTATCCGGAATCACCAGGGATAGATAGAGGTACAGTCTCAGCCGGAGCATGGCGCTACTTTCATCATTAAACTGCCGCTATCTATAAGCGAGATGGAGCAGGTATGAAAAAGGAAGAAGTACATATTTTAATTGTAGATGATGAACAAATTGTGCGGGAATCATTAGCCGGATGGTTTGAGGAAGAAGGTTACCAGGTGGACACCGCCAAAGATGCCGTAGAAGCGCTGAACAAACTGAACAAAGTGCGCTGGGATATCTACTTTCTGGATATCAAGATGCCCGGCATGGACGGCCTGGAATTGCAGCGCCGCATCCGGGAGATTGATCCTCATGCAATTGTGGTAATCATTACAGCCTACGCTTCGGTTGATACGGCCGTTCAGGCGCTTAAAGAAGGCGCGTTTGACTATGTTACCAAACCGTTTGATCCGGACGCCTTAAGCCGCCTGATCCGGAATGCCGCCCGGCAGCGCAAATTGGCGCTGGAAAACCTGGAGCTTAAAGGAAGCCTGGAGAGCTATCTTTCCCCCCCGGAGATCATCGGCCGCAGTCAACATATTCAGCAAATAAAACAATCCATAGAAACGGTTGCCCCAACTGATACGACCGTTATGATTCGAGGGGAGAGCGGCACCGGGAAAGAACTGGTTGCCCAGGCAATTCACGCCAAGAGCCGGCGTCGTTTTGCCCCATTGGTGATCGTCAACTGCGGCGCCTTATCCGACACCTTGTTGGAAAGCGAACTCTTTGGACACGAGAAAGGCTCTTTTACCGGGGCGCTCTACCGCCGCAAAGGAAAATTGGAGATCGCCAATGGCGGAACCCTGTTCCTGGATGAAATCGGCACTATCGGTCCCAAAACCCAGGTCGACCTTCTGCGGGCGATTGAAGCAAAAGAGTTTACCCGGCTGGGCGGCAACGAAGTGATCAAATCCGATTTCCGGATTATCTGCGCCACCAACACCAACTTAGAGGAAGCGGTTCATAAATGGAGTTTTCGGAAAGACCTCTACTATCGCCTGCAAGTATTTGTAATTCACCTGAAACCGTTGCGAGAACACCCGGAAGATATCCCCGAACTGGTCAACTATTTTATCAGAAAATACAGCTCTAAAATGAATAAGCCGGTTGAGGGAATTGAGCAGCAAGCGCTAACCATGCTTTGCCGGTACCGCTGGAGCGGAAATGTGCGTGAGTTGGAAAACGCCGTGGAACGCGCCATGGTTACCGCCCGGGGAACCGTGCTGCGGCGACAGGATTTTTTACTGAATCACCAACAAACCGCCGGGGAATTCCATCCCGGAATGAGCCTGGCCGATGTAGAAAAAACGCACATCCTCAATGTCCTGGAACAGCAGCACTGGAACATCAGCAGCGCGGCCAAAGTGTTGGGAATAGACCGGGTGACCATTTACAAGAAATTGCAGAAATACGGAATTAAGCGGCCGCAGCATGTATGAGATTCGACTGGTTCCGGTGGAACTGGAAACCCCGGCGCTTCTGGAAAAATTAGCCGCAACTCTGCAATCGGTTTTGCAATGCAATATAGTTGTTGCAAGACCTCGTTACTCGTTGCACTCCTTCCTGGCGCAGGATCGCGGCCAGTTCAATGCCATTGAAATTTTAAAAAGTGTGGAACAGCGCCAGGGCCCCTACCAAATCCTGTACACCTCGGTAGATTTGTTTATCCCCATTTTTACTTTTGTCTTTGGCCTGGCTAAAATAGGGGGCAGAGCAGCAATTATTTCCACCCACCGCCTGGAGAGTCGTTTCTACGGCCTTCCGGAGAATACGGATTTATTGGAAGAACGATTGCATAAAGAAACCCTCCATGAATTCGGGCATTTGCTGGGATTGCGACATTGCGCCAATGTTCAATGCGTAATGGCCGGCTCAACTTCCGCCGATGAGCTGGATGTGAAAAGCAGCGAGTATTGCCCGCAGTGCAGAAAAATAATCAAAGCTGTCGGATAAGATTTTTTGGTCGATGTTGGCTATGTGATTTGCGATTGTTTTTAATTTGTTGAAAGTTAAAGTTTCACTGTTTAGATTCTCGACAAGTTAATCCGGCTCGGTAAGGGTTAAGATGGGAAAGGGGAATATATGAACCGACCTGTTACCTTCACCTTTGTATTCTGCTTACTGGTTACATTTCCATTATTTTCACAAGTCAACGTTTCCGGCGCTCTCCAGTCAAATTTATATATGACAGAGAATAGCGCGAAGGACAATCTCGCCGATTTTTATCAATCCCTGCGGTTGCGTTTAGCGCCGCAGAACAATTCCAATCTCTATCTCAGCACCTATTTCCGGGTGGCCCGCCAGGGCGAGTCAATTCTCCCGGGAACGCTGCCGGCAAGCATCTCCCGGGTGGATTATCAATGGAATGAGCGGGTCTACAACCTCTATGTTAATTGGAAGACCGCTCAGAAACGGGTGCACCTGCGGGGCGGACGCCAGTTTTTGTACGAGGGCGTCTTAAACGGAACGTTTGACGGCGGTTTGGCAGCCCTGCGTCTCAATCCTAATATTAAAGTAAAGTTGTTCCTGGGAGTGGAGGCCCCGGTCAGCAGGGAATTGAACCTGCTTTCCTGGGACGACGGCAACGCCTTTGGCGGGCGCATTATCGCAAAACTGCCCCACTCTAACAGCCTGGATATGAGCTATATCCAGCGCACCCGCAAAGGAGAAACAGTTTGGCAGATCGGCGAAGTTGCCTTGCATGGCGCGCCGGCCCGGGATTTTTACTACCTGGTGGAATACGACTACAATTTCCAAAGCGACGCCTTGCAAGGGGTGCGCCTGCGGGCCAACTACTATTATCAGAAATGGGGCTTCTCCGCCGAATACAACCGCCAGAAACCGCGGGTCTTCGAAGACTCCTTTTTCAGGATGTTCCGGGTTGAAGCCTATAACCAAATCCGCACCGGGGCCAGTTACCGGTTGAATCACCTGGAGGTTGGGCTGCAGTACCTGTATACTATCTATGAAAATTCCGACCAGAGCAATGAACTGATCGGCAGCCTGGGAAGCCGCTTTGGAAATGTGGGACTGGTCTACCAGCGCGGATACGCCGGGAAGAATACCGGTATTTTCGGAGATATTCGCTACCCGGCCTTACCCTGGTTAACTTTGCGCGCCCACAGCAGCTATTACAAATACGAACGCCATATCGTCGATATTTCCGAGGACGCCGCCGCCTTATCCGCCGGGGTGATTGTGCAACCCCTGCTCCGCTTAAAGGTGAGCGCCGAAGTCCAGGAAAGCGTC
>JAJRYW010000313.1 GCA_024275555.1 Calditrichota bacterium
GCCGACGGCAAAGGGCGGAGAACTATTGGAAGAGCCGGTGCGGTCATAAAAATCGACAAAGAAACGAACCTGCCCGTCTTCCCCGGCGCCGGCGCGATTATCCAGTTCTATTTTCAACTGGGTGCGCTGCCGCCCGGTAAACCGCATCGTGCCGGGGATCAGCCCCAGGTCGGGACGGATATCGGTGACCGTGTAGCTGATGTTGGGAAAAACACTTTCATTCCCGACCAGGTTGACTGCATGAATGTTGAACAGAACGGTTTTTAGCCGGCCGGTTGGGGGCAGGGTAAACCCGTATTGATTGGCGCTCCCGCCGATCAGACTGGCAACCACCGTATCAATGAGCCCCACCCGCACGGGCACGGTGGCATAAACCTGCTGCACTCCGTTCACATCTTTCACGGTAAAACGCACCTCAACCGAGTCGTCCACCCCCGGGTGTTCCGGGCTAAAAGTAATCGAATCGATCACAGCGTGATTGACGCCAATGGAAATTTTACCGCTGCTGTCGCGGGTATTGTCGCTTAGATATACTCGAATAAGGCCGGCGCCTTCCGGAAAATCTTGCGGGATGGACACCTGGACTACCGTTTGCTGATTGACCGCAAACAGCGGCGCCCTGTCAACAATATTATACTGGTAATCGGTCAGTTCGATATCACCATCCGCCAGGGACAGGTCGGTTTGGATGGTCACTTCCACGATATCCCCCCGCTGGGGAGTGGTGGTGTTGGCGGTTAGCTGCAAGGTCTCCGGGGTATGCTGCAACTGCAAGTAGGGGTCCCCGATCAGATTATACTGAAACATCATCTCATTTTTAACAAAGCCGTACCCGGGGGTATTCCAGTTGACGCCGTCCACATTGTAGAGGCCGCCAATGCTGGCGTAGAGAATTTTACCCAGGGCGATCACCTCGCCCATACGCAAAGAGCCGTCAAAGAGAAACTGACCGATGTTCCAGAGCATGGAATAATCATTATGCAGATATCCAAGACCGGAGGAGGCGTACACACCGATGGCCCCCTTTTCCGGCGCCAAGACTAATTTCTGGGCCAACCCCAAATTGGAGGGGTTTTCAAACGCCCCGGTAAAACAGGTCATACTGGTCACAATGGGATACATACCCCGGTTATTCAGCCGGTCGACATCGTTGAGCCCCATCAACTCCACATCGGCCCAGATACCGCCGCCGCCGTGCCCCATAAAGTTGATCAGGAACAAACCGTCATCCCAGTAGTCGATCAAATCGGTGTCATTGCCAAAATTGGGATCGATCTGGCCGGGAGGAATATGTTCATCCCGAACGGTATTCAGGCGCTTGGCCGAATGTTGCCTGGGCAGAAGCGAGGCAATGAAGCGAGTGTTCTGAGCGCGAAAGGCGTGATTCTGCGTACCTAACTGGCCGGGCAATTCAAAGGTGCGGGAGTCGTTGCCGCTAATAAAGAGAGATTGATTCCGCCAACTGCTGACCGGGGGATTTTGCTCATACTCGATAATTTTATCAATGGCATTATTGACGTCGCTGTTGGAATTTGCGGGAATCCGGCCCACAAACAGATCGGGAATCTGATCATTTCCGGAAACCAGCGCATAGGGTAAATCCGTAGAGGTCGCCCCAAACTCCTGGGTTTGATAGAAAAATGTCGGCACAAAATCGGCGGCAACTTGCGATTTGGTTTTATAATCCAAATTCGCGTCTCCAAACAGGAGCACGTATTTCAAACGCTGGCTGCGGTCCCAATTAAAAAAAGCATAGCGCAAAAATTCCTGGATGGCCAGGGGAGACTTGACGCCGAAATTAAATTCATCATAGATATCCTGCACATTGACCTGCTCTACGCGAACTCCCTGGCTGCGGCGATAATCCCGCAAGCGCAGCACATTGTCATAAAAACGGTCATGGGTGATGATCAGCAGTTCGGCAGAGTTCGCGGGATCGCGTAGAATTCGCTGGGGATTCTCCCGGTCAAACGGCTCATCCGGCTCGATCCGCACCGGCTTTTTCTTTTGATCTGCGGTCAGTGCAATATACTCCACGCCATCGCTGGGAACATGATCCTGAAAAGTCACTTTGTAGACCGTCTTGTTATCAATCTGTTCGGCGTCAATCCGGAAGTTGATAATTTTACTGACGTCCTTCTTGTAAATTTCAATATCCGGCCGCGTGAAGCCTTCGATATCAAATTGGAATAAATTTACGTTTGGATAAGGAATAAAACTGGGCCGGCGGAATACGATCTTGTTTTGATAGGCTTTGTAGAGACGATCATAGGTAATGTTAAACCAGTTTAGCAAGACGATATCCGTGCCTTTGGTAATCGCTGAGTCTGAACCGACATCCGGCAGGGTGGGCAATTGTACTTCCAGGGTGTTCTGGCCGTGCACCAGGTCGGTATTGCGGATAGTGGAATTATTGCGGTTGCTGATCCGGGAAGTGTCCTGGTCAAACCAATTCGGGGCCGACTGGCCGACGAAGGCATTGTTGAGCCACACCATCACATTGTGAGGAACCCGCCGGGTGACGCCGCCGCTGGTAAAGGTTTGCCCGAACGATTTTCCGGAAAACATCACCTCAACAATTACATTGTTAAAAGAAGTCTCGTCGGGATAGATCAGGGTAAAGGGATATTGTTTTTTACCGATCGCTTTTACGCCCTGGTCAAAAAACCACAGATCGCGGGTGTAGGATAGTTTCTCCAGGCTTCCATGTCCCAGGCGCTCGAACTGCCGGTTTTCTTCCAGGTGAATGGTAAAGGGATAAAAGAGCGAGGGGTTAAACTCTCCCGGCCGGGAGGTGACAATGCTGCCGTTTTCTTCCACCATCCGCACACTGGGGTTTCCTCCCCATTCCAGCCAGTAGACATTTTCATCCGAGAAGGGGTCGCTGTATTGGTCGGCAAACTGGTCGATCAGCGTTTTCTGATTCGGCTCTCCCCAAAACTCGAAGAAATCTTCCGGGTCGAAGACGCCGTCGCGGTCGCCGACCAGGTAATAGGCCACTTCATTGCCTTTGTTGCTCAAGCGCAGAGAAGAGGGCGGGATGGTTGTTATATCGATACCGGCAGCGAAAAGGTCATCCCCGGTAACCTGGTAGATTCCCGGTTGATCCACAATTAAGCGAACCCGGGCATCGCTACTGCGCGGATTAGAGAACAGCGGTGGAGAAGCCGGCGGCGGAGAAGACTGCCGGCGAACCGCCAACCCCAGTTGATCTTTATTTGCTACCAGCTTTTCCAGAATCCGGCTTTCACCGGCCGGCATAGAACTGAAACGGGGAGGTTGGCCGGAAAATCTCAAGGTGAGCGTAAAAGATTTAAAAAACTTTACCCCGGCGGCCGTGGCC
>JAJRYW010000314.1 GCA_024275555.1 Calditrichota bacterium
CCCTGCTCCTCAAACGCTTTAAGCACGCCAATATGGGCAATCCCACGCGCCCCGCCGCCGCTGAGCACCAGGGCCACTTTCAGGCGTTTCAGCGGAAAATAATGCAGGTTTTTCAGGGGATATTCCGGGCGGCGTTCCTTTTCTAAGATCACCCAGGATGCGGAGCGCACCTCGCCGCCGCCCTGCCCGGCCAGGGGAGCGACTCCCAAAAGAAACAAAATTACGCTGGCCAGCAGAAAAAACCGAAATCCCGCAAGATCACGATACCGTTTACTGACTCTTTGCTGTATCTCCACGAAGCGCAGCCTGTTTTTTAGCATGTGGGCGGCAATTTCTTAAGAGGCGCCTGATCCTGCAAGCAAAAACCAAGATTTTGCAGAGCGTCGCCCCGGCTTATTGCGATGTTTTGGGCTGGCGGGAAAGGAGTTCATAATAGTTTTTTATGTACTCCTTGTATTCGGCTGAATATCCTTCCTTAAGCGCATTGAGCATCTCTTTGCGGAACCGGTTTTCCCGGTCAATCATCTCCTGGCGAAGCTGGGGAGGCGATTTGGCCAGCACACTCTCTTCGCGTTCTGCCTGCCGTTTTTTGGAATGCTCCTTCTCCCGCACGGACCGTTGGGCGTCCAGCAACCGGGAAAGGATGCGCTGCTGTCGTTCAATGACCCTGGGATTTAGCTGTTGCTTGCGCAGATCGTCAATCACTTTCTGCATTTCCTCGCCCAGTTTTCCCAGGCGTCCCAGCACATCGCTCCGTTCTCCCTGCTGCCGGTTGAGGCTCTCCAGGGAACGGCGGATCATCTCCTGTTGGGCCGCCAGGCGCGCCAGGGACTCCGGAGAAGGCTGCGAACCCTGCTGCCCTCCCCCGGGCTGGGGCATCATTGCCATGGACTGCTGGTTTAGCTCCCCTTGCTGGCCGGCCATCTGCTGCAATTGCTCCATCATCTCCTGAAAACCGGAAGCGGAATTCGACTGGGCCAGTTGGTTCATGGAACTCTGCATGGACATAATCGCCTGGTTAAACAGCGCCATGGCCTGCCGCTGGGAACGGGCGGCGTTGCCGGTATTGCGGTTCTCCAACTGTTCCAGGGCGTCGCCCATTTCATTGCGCAGGGCGGATAATATCTGGCTCATCTGCGGCGAGATGAAAAAGGTCTTTTTGGATATCTCCAGCATTTGCCTAATGATGTTCTCGGTGTTCTCGCGCATCCGGGCTTGCTTGCGGGCAATGTCTGTTACTTGCGAGGAAGCCACATCGGCGTCCCGGGAGCGCTTCATCAACTGCTCCTGCTGGAATGAGGAACGCAGCATATCCTGCTGAACCTTCTGCATCGCCTGGAACAACTCTTCCTTCATGGTTTGATTCATATTTTGCTGCGCCTGCTGCATCATGCTCTGAAGCATTTCCAACTGGCTTTCCAGTTTTTCGCCGCGCTTTTGAGCCTCTTGCATTTGCCCTTCCTGCATCTCCTGCTGCATCTGCTGCATCTGTTCGGAGAGCTGCTGTTCCTCGGCAAACTCCCGGGCCTCCTCTAATTGCTGGGCGATTTCGGCCATCTCTTGCTGGAATTCCTGCGCCGCTTCGTCCAGTTTTTCTTTAAAAAATTCGGTGTTTTTTTCCACATTTCCTTCTTTGTCGGCCAACTGTTTTCGTTCCGATTCGGACAGGTCTTCCTTCTTAGCCTCCCGGTTAATCTCCTGTTGTTCCTGAACCAGTTTATCGGCCAGGTTGGCCAATTCATCCATTTTCTGTTCCAAGTGCACCTGCTTAAAAAGCTCATGGGCCCGCTCGATACGCTGTTCAAACTCTTCCACGCTCAACTGGAAATTCTCCATCGCTTTGCGCACCTGCTCCATATCCTGGTTTTCCAGCGCTTTTTGCAGTTTTTCCATGGCTTCCTTCAACTCCGGGGTCGCTAATTCGCTGATCATCTCTTGCAGTTCCAGGTATTTCTGGAGCGTCTCCGGGCTGAGCATTTGCTGCTGATCCAGATTACTGATCACCTTTTCCAGTTCCTTCTGAATCTGCTCCAATTTTTCCTGGGTTTCCTGTTGCCGGGCAAGCTGCTCCTCGATTTCCTTTTTGCGCTCCCAGGAAAGTTCTTTCTCTCGTTTCATCTCCCGGTTGATTTCCTCCAACTTCTCCCGCAGTTTTTCCGCAGCTTCTTTCAGTTCCTCGGTCTCTTCCAGCTTTTCGGAGAGTTGTTGATCGGTCTCGGTGAGAATATCCATCAGCGAGGGCAGGCGGATGATGAAGGTTCGGCTTTGGCCGCGCTTGGGGCCGGAAACCCGGTCATTATCATAGACTTCCGCGTAATATTCGATGTAATCATCGGGGATCATATACAGGGGCGCCAAATCCCAATCGAACTGGGCAATAGCGGTATTTTGATCCAGCATCTGGTAGGAGAGCGGCGTGGTAAACTCGACCGTATCCCCGGACGCCCCGGCGCGGATATGCCGCCCCTTGATTTGCAAGCGGCTGAACCCGAAATCATCCCGGAGATTGATCAGCACCGGCACGACAAAGCGGTCGGCCAAATCCAAATCCCGGCCCGGCTTGCTGATCTCGACAAAAGGGCGTTCGTCGCTGAGGGCAAAGATGGAATAGGTAACCGGCTGATAGTTGCCGATCTGCTCCCGGTCTTCTACCAGCACCTGGTATTGATTGTCCTTTTCCACGATAAATGTCCCGGAGGCGCGATTTTCCCGCACCGTGAGCGGCGCCGTTGCAGAATCCCGGAAAGCCAGCCAGGCCCTGGCAAGGCGTTTGTTGGCTTCAATCTCCAGCCGCACCCGGCTGCCCTTCAGGGCGGTTATCTCGCCGCTGTTGGGCGGCAACAAGACCTCCGGCAAACGGGTGTAGGCCGGATAGGTTAACTTTGCCTGCAATTCCCGCACATAGGGGCGCTCTTTGACAATCACTTCGCCGGTGTCGCTGACGGCCAAATCGTTTTTAAAACCGGCGACGGGCGCCTGCGCCTCGAACCAATAGCGGAACCCTTCCCGAACATGGGAGATCTGATGAGCAAACTCCACCCCATTGCCCCGGCTGATGGAAATTCGCTGCGTTTCCACCTGCCCTTTTTCCGGATCACGATTTTCGATAACCAGCCAGAGTTTGACCGGCGGCAATCCCCGGTAATGGCCGGACAGGGTTACCGGATCATTTTTCAGCACCTCCAGGGTAGGGTGATCATTCAGCAGCGTAATCGGCAGGGGCTGGCGAAAGGACTGAGTGGGGTGAAGCAGCTTTTGCACCGCCAGAGAAACCGAAGCCGGCGATACCGCCAACAGCAGGAATAAAAACGCCAACAGCACGCCGCTCCGCAGCGCCGGCTTTTTGAGCGGCTCCGCCGTGATCAGGTCTTTGACCGGTATGTTTCGGATCTTTTCATATAGCTGACCGAGGGAGAGTTCCCGCAGGGCCGGATGACCGGCAATCCCTTTGCCGCGGCTTAACTGTAAAAAGTTGACTATATCATCGGCAACCTCCGGGGCCAGTTCCCCCAGGTTGCGGGAAAAACGGTCCAACTGCTGCTCGGAAGGGCGCATCATCCGCCGCAGCAGCGGGAAAAAATATATCGCGGCCCAATAAACAATCAACCCGCTAAATAGCACCCACCAGCCCATTCGCACCGGTGCAGACAAGTCAAACAGCAATTCCGCCCCGATAAACAGCAGCAAAAGCAGCAGCCCGGCAAAGAGAAGACGCAGAACTTGTGTCGAAGCTAATACCGCGCTATACTTCCGGTACGCATCGACAATATATCTGTAAAATTCCCGGTAGGGTGGTTCGTCTCGGGAAACAGCCATGAATGGCACCTCATTATTGTAACAATGCCCACAGGATAATATTCGCGCCCATTCGCAGGGCCGCTTGACGCACTTCCTCGGGATCATGATGAATGTCGGGGTTTTCGCACCCGTCGCTGATATCGGTATTGAAACTGTAGAAAGCGATCATGCGGCCCCGGTAGAACAGCCCCAGCGCTTTTGGCGGTCCGCCGGCATGTTTGTGAATTTTGGGCAATCCGTTTGGAAAACGGTAATTTATGCGGAAGATGGGGTGGGAAAAAGGAATTTCCTGCCATTCTAACTCCGGAAAGACTTTTTCCATCTCCCGGCGGAAGTGTTTGTCCATTCCGTAATCATCATCTGCCCACAAAAACCCGCCGTTGACCAGGTATTCCCGGAGGCGCTGCGCTTCGGCGTCGCTAAACTTAATGTTGCCGTGCCCGGCAATGTAGGCGATGGGATAGCGGAAAAAATCCTTATCCAAAATAGAGAGGGAGGTTTCCCGTTCCGAGGTTTCCACATTGGTGTGGTCCCTCAGAAATTGAAACAGGTTGGTAAAAGTGGTGCGGTTTCCGTACCAGTCGCCGCCGCCGTCGTACTTAATCCGAACCACCTGAACCGGCGATTGAGTATAGGCAGGGACAACTGTAAGAAGCAGGAACAGTACCATCCAATAGATCGGTTTCATAAAAGCTGCAAAGGTTAAATGGCACAAAGCCGTTCGGCAAAAATAGTAACTGTTTTACTGCACCTGCCCCTGGTAAGTTTCGGCAAATTTACGCCGCTCTTTGCGGCTGCGAAGATTGAGTTTGTTGAGCCAGTTGCGCACGCCAAACCATCCTACCCTGGTAAAGCCGAAGCGGGCGGAGTTCAACCGTTTGTTAATTTTATACGCGCCCAAATCCGGCTCGTGTGCAACAATATATTTGATCTTATCCTCCACAGTCATGGTGGACAAATCGCGCTTGGAGCGGGAAGCGGTCCGGGCGCGGCCCTGCCCCTGGGACGGCTGAGGCTGAGGCGCTCTTGCGTGAAGGGTCTCGTCGCCGGCGCCCTTGCCGGGCATCGAATGAGCAGGTTCCGGCTGGATCGTAAACGGCGATTTGGCCGGGGCGTCATTACTGCCCGGAACCATCTCTACATACTGGGATTCTTCGAACCGGGCAACAGCCTCTTCCATGGTATCATAAACATCCAGAATATGATGAAATTCCAGCAGTTCGAAAATTTCATATACATCGGGAATCATTTTCACCAGTTTAAGATCACCGTTGTTTTCCCGGATCGACTTGATCTCGCTGATAAGAATCCCCCAGCCGGCGCTGCTGATATAATCCACATTACCCAGGTCAATAATGATTTGAAAGCGTCCCTGTTTCAACAGCCCGTTAAGAGCCCGTTCCACTTCTGAGGAGGTGGTCGTATCGATATAGCCGCCTACCTTGATTACCGATATCTGGTTGTGTGTTCCAACGTCTCGGGTTGAAACTTGAATGCCTTCCATTATGCCTCCGTATTATTCCATGCTACGGTCAGATACATGCTTATTATCGTCATTTAATCTTGCTTACTTTCGTCATCCGTCTCAGATGGATTGAAGTTGGGCTTGGGCAGGCTTTCGTCTGCCACGGGCCGGTTAAGACTATCATCGTTCTTGCTTTTCTCATCTAAAGCGGAATTCTCTTTGGCAGAGCTATCTTGCACGCCCGGCAATCGTTTACCTCGGGCGGAGATGATTTTTTCCTTGCGACGGGCCTCCTGGGGGATATAAGGCATAAACGGCGCCGTGGCTTTACTGTGATCATCGCTGCGGAAGCCGACCATCACTTCGCCATCCAGGGTCAGCAGCGGTGTTCCCGGCGCTTTAAGACGCTGTTTGCCGCCTCGTTCCACAAACTTTATCCGGCGTTCTTTGGTGTTCAGTTTGGCCCGTTTCAGCTCTTCGTATATCAGAACCGGGGAAACCTCGGTAAAGCCGTATTTTTCGGTATTTAACAAATCGCTGATTTTTTTCGGGCCAAATTCAGGATGCTCGCGAATGATATCGTACATCTTGGTTTTTACTTCGATGCTGAGATGGCGTAATCCCAGGTTGGTATAGCCGTGCAGCATTTCGCGCAAGAGGTCGTAGCCGCCTTCGTTGTAAATCCGCCGGTAGCGGTAATAGGTGGTTGGGGAGACGCCCGCCTCTTTACAGGCTTCAGCAACTGTGGCGGTGTCGTCGCTGTGCACCCGCTCGAACAGCTCTTTAAAGGTGTTCACCTTCACATCCACGGCGGCCATATTTTCCTTAATCGCCACCAGGGTGATGTCATCGTTCTGCTCGTACCCGCCGGTGAACTCCAGAATATCATCTTTTACGCTTTTAACGAACTCCACCACGTCCTGATGGCCGTATTTACGGATTGCATTCAGAAAACGTTCTTCGCCGTAGAGCTCCCGCTGGGGATTCATCGCTTCGGTAATCCCGTCCGTATAGAGAACCAGCACGTCATCCGGGTGCAGGCGGATGCGGTCTGCCTGAATCCGCTCGCCGAACAAATTGGGGTCGGGCAGCCGAATTCCCACCGGGAAACCGGAGGGATTCAGATAAAAAGTTTCCTTGCTTTTGCCCCGGTATAAAATCATGGGATTGTGACCGGCGCTGGCAAACCAGACCATGCGCTCCCGGGAATCCAGGATCACATAAAACATGGTCACAAACATGCCTTTACGCATGTCGTCGGTAACGAAAGAGTTTACCTTGGTAAGGATTTCCGCCGGGTTTTTATTTCCCCGGGTTTCCAGGCGCAGGGAGGTGCGTATCATGGTCATCACCAGCGAGCCGGGAATCCCTTTACCGGAAACATCCGCCACACAAATGCCGATACTGTGTTCATCCACTTCCATAAAATCGAACAAATCTCCGCCGACTTCTTTGGCGGATTGGTAATAGGAAGTAATATCGTACCCGATCACATCCGGAAAATCATCCGGCAGCAGCATTTGCTGGATTTCCTGGGCCACTTGCAGTTCCTTCTGGAGCCGCTGCTGCTCGATAACCGTAATCTGCGCTTCCCGGAACTTACTGGTCACCTCGCTAAAAGCCTGGGCGACCTGTCCTAATTCATCCGTGGCGTCAATGTCAATTTCATCCTCATCCATCTGCCCCCGGCCAACTTTTCGCACCCAATCGGCCAGCGTGTGCAGCGGCTGGGTGATTAATTGCACCACCGTTCCCACCACGATGAGCATCACCAGTCCCAGAACGCCCACCGAAATTGCTAATTGCTCGCGCCTCTGCGCGCCCAATTCCCGGAGGTAATGGTTGTTGAGCCGCAACACGGCAAAACCGATGGGCCGGGTGCTGACCGATTTTAAGCGAACCGGGGCAATAAAATCATAAAAGGTGCTGTCATTTCGTTCGAACCGGTAGACGGACAAATCTGTGGGCCACTGAACCGGCGTCATCTTGTTCAATTGATATTCCTGGTATAGTAGGCTCGCTTTAATGGGATAGAGGGCTAAAATCTGCTTATCGGCGTTGGTAAGCAGGGCAAATTCCAGTTTGTCGGAATTACTCTCGTACACGGATTTGGCGTTTTCAAACAGGCTGATGTCATTGGAGGTGCTGAGCGGGTCCCAGTTGACTTCGGCAAAATTCTGGGTAATCGCGATCATGTTTGAAAAAACCTGTTTACGCACTTCCGACTCGATTCCCGCCTGCATAAACCAGTAGACCATAAAGGCAATTATGACCACCGACGAGGTTGTCGAATAAAAATAGCGCCGCCGGATCGACTGAGAATTCCACCAGCGTTTAAACCCGGCCTCATGTACAGCGTCGCGCATCTTGGTAAGGCGCAATTCATTGCCGTGGGCGGTCAGGTTGTACTGGATGTCATCCATCAGCTTGCGCATCATAAAGATGCCCAGGCCGCCTTTTTTACCAATCTGCACGTACTTCTTCAAATCGGGATTCTTCACCTGGCGGGGGTCGAAGCTTTTACCCTGGTCAATAATTACAATGGTGAGGCTGAGACGGCGAATAATGGCCCGGATGGTTATCTTGCCATTTTTGACATCGGCGTAGCCGTGCCGGATGATGTTGGTGCAGGACTCATCAACAACCAGCTTAAAGGCATTGATCACCTTGTCGGTAAACTTATACTTCTTCCCGATGTGCTCAATAAAATCCCTGATCTCCCGCAAACGGCTCATTGCCGCCGGTACGGTAAGTTCTTCTTTGGCAACGTTTTTAAACATGAGCTTCTTTTAATTTTTCCCTAAAATAGTTGCTCCATCTCCCCAGATCAACAGCTATTCCGAGAAACACCTCCATTGGTTATTATTGGTTGGTGCGTCGTAAGCGATCCTCGACCGTTTTAATTGCATCTTGCAGCTTTTTATTATACGGATATTTTTCTGCCAGTTTTTGCCAGATTTCCAACGCTTCCTGGTAACGACCGGCCAGGAAGTGCTCAGTGCCCTTAATATACTCATGTTCCGATTCCGGGTCCATTTTCTCCCGGTTTATCCCGGCGCCCATCCGGGCCTGTTCATAGTAGCGCCGGATCGATTCATTCGAAGGATCCAATTGAAGCGCCTCCTCGAATACGGCCAGCGCTTCCTGGTACTTATCCAGTTCCAACAGGGCCAGCCCCCGGATGGTATATTGCTGCATTTTGATACGTTTGGTGAGCATATCAATCTCATTGTTCAGCTCCGGCGCTTCCGGGGAGAGGAGATAGGCTTCGCTGAGGATGCGCAGGGCGTCGGAGTAATTGCCCTCCTGGAACTTCTTCCGCGCATCCGTCACCAGGCGACGCACCTCTACATTCAGGTGTCGGTTGGTGGTGTTCACCGCCTCGGTGATAATCGCTTTCAGCGAATCATCCTCGCTACGTTCCAGGGCTAAATTAAATTCTTTCAGCGCATCGGTAAATTGTTTGTTCTGGAGGTGAATCCGCCCTTGCTGGAAGTGCAACTGGATATACTTCTGGTTTTCCGCCGCCAATTCCTTGTCGACCGCCTTGTTGATAGCCTCCTGTTGCCGGGACATAAACTGGTTTTCGATCAACGCTTTGGCGCTGTCGAAATAAACTTTGGCCGTCTTATGGAACGGTTCATCGGCCATCACTTGCTGGAACTCCGAATAGGCGTCGAAATAGAGCCCTTTTTTAAAATCCTCCAGCCCTTTGGCCATGTGATTAGCAATCCGGCGCTGGCGTTCTTCCTCCCGGGTGCGTTTTACCAGTTCCCGCTCGCGTTGTTTCCGTTGCTCTTCCGCCAACAGAACTTTTTCTTCCCGGGATTTGCCCAGGTTAAAGGTCACCGAAAATCGATGGGTGGGCGGAAACTCGCCGTCGCTGCTTAAATTGCCAAAAGAGTAATCAATTTGCATAAACTTGTAGGAAACGCCCGCCCCGAAAGAAGGCGTATTGCGGTCGTAGCCCACCCGGATCACCCCCATATCCCGGAACATATACTCGGAGCCAAAGTGGATGGCCCCGCCTTCAAATTCGCCCTGCACGTAATCCAGCAGAATATTCAGTTTTCCCGAAAACCCGATCGGGATGGTCTTGAGCAGGCCGAACGATAATTTGTAGGCCAGGGTGTCGTCCACTGCGCCCAGTTTTAGCTGGGGCTTGAGCAGGTTCTGGTAGTGAAATCCCAATGAAAGGCCCCGCAACATTCCCGACTCCCATTCGGGCCGGAACATCAACCCGCCGTCCAAACCGAAAGCGCTGCTGACCTGGTTGGTATAGGCAAACTCCTGCCGCTGCACCTTGAAGGTAAAACCGGGGGTCAGGTTAAAAAAAGCCTTCTTGGCGTACGAAATATAGATTTCCGTGTAATCAAAAGAAGAAACGCCCCCGGGCAATTGCACATTGGCCTCGTCGGTCACCACAATATCATTCACGCCGACGCGGGCCAGGCCCAGCCCGACCGTTCCGAATTGCAGCGTCGGATAGACAAATCCCAAAAAGTCATAACTGGCCCCGGAGACGATCAGGGGCATGTGGAACAGGGTTGCCGCCATGCGGGGCGCATACTCCAGGCCGGCCGGGTTCCAGAACACCGCCGAGGGATCGTCCGCCATGGCCACATAGGCGCGCCCCAGGCCAAAAGCGCGGGCGCTGGCCCCAACTTCATGGAGCAAATTCTGGGTGCCCCCGTCGCCGTTCTGCGCGTACAGCGCCGGCGAGTGGTACAGCCCCATCCAAACCAGACTGATCAACAATCCGGTCCATATCCGATTATTCCAGGTGCGTTTCATAAGCATTTCTCACGTTTGCTTCTTACTGCCCCGTTGTTCCGGAGCAGTTATTTGATGTAGACGACTTTGGTCTGTAAGGTCTCATTTCCGCCGGTCTGGTATTTTATCTTCAGCACCGCCACATAGACGCCGTTGACCACCCGGTCGCCCATACCGTTGCGGCCGTCCCAGGTAAAGGCGCGGTCTTGCAGGCCGGCGTTTAATCCCTGCGCCTCACCCCGCCAGACCAATCGCCCTAACAGGGTATATATGCGCAACTCGGCGCTGCCGGCGTTCTTCATAAAAAAGGAAAAGCGGGTGGTTCCCCGGGGCGCCCCGGCCACCTGGGACTGGCTGCCGAAGGGATTGGGATAGTTCCGGAAAATCTCCTCGGAACCGCCGGAAAGAATGGTAATCGGCGAGGAGTAAAATTCTCCCGATTGCCCGCTTAACGGCACACCCAGCGAATCCAGCACCTGCACCTTTCCGACGAACAATCCTTCCGCATCCACATGGCGGATGCGAATGCTAAAGTTGCGATTGACCGATTGGCTGGCCAGGTCGATGCGAATCACCAAACTGTCCGTTTCCTGGGGACGCACCACCGCCGGGATATCGAACAACACCCGGGCGGGATTCTGACCGGCGTCGTTAATGACGGTTTCCCCCAGCACGTTCTGCAAAGCGCCGCGATTTAGGTCTTGCAGGTAAGTATCATAGGTCACCACATCGATGCGGGAGACCAGGTTCTGGATATCCGGGACATCCTGCGCCTCCGGGCCTTCCACCACGGCCAGGTCAAAGCTGTTGATTAAAATGGTGTCCACCGTGTTGGGATTGGTAAAGGCCAGCCCCAGCACCGCTATCAGGCTGCTGCCCTGCAGGTAGCTGTTTTCCAGGGTGATTTCCGGCAGTTTTTTAACCGTCATAATGCTGGAGACCATATTGACATCGACCACAAAACGGTCGGTTTCCACCGCGGTCGGTTCGCTGGAGTTGGCGTCGCGGGGCAGATCAACAATAGCCGCTTCGATCAGGGTATTTACATCGGTTTGAGGAGCAATCACCCGCCAGCGCACCGCGGCGGTATCCTGGGTAGCGTGGTTTAGCGTAAAGATTTTTTCAGCAACCTCGCCGTCCGCCAGGCGGAATTCCGGGCGATTCATACTGATCCGGAGCCGGCCGCTGCCCAGTACATCCGCTTCGCCGATATTGCGCACCGTGGCGGTGATGGTAAACTCTTCTCCCCGGGTGGTGCGCAACGCCAGTGGATCGCCGCTCAACTGCAACCGGGCCCGTTCCTGCACATTGACGGTCACGTTCAGCGAGTCGCGCACTTCGATGGCGGGATTATTCCGATCAAACCCGCGCACCACCACCCGGATAGAGGCGTTGCTGGTCGCCTGCTCCGGCGCCACCAGCACAAACTGGCCCACCTCGCCGCTGAAATTGAGCGTATCGACCGTGCTGGCGTTGACAAACCCGGGCGGCAGACGCAGCCAGGCCTGGCGGTTGATGACATTGTCCGGCGCCTGCACGCTGAAGAGCACCGTATCACGCTCCCCGGTGGACCACAGCGGCGGGGCTACCAGCGGATCCAGGGTGATCTCCGGCCGCTCGGCAATAAAAATCTGGCTCTGATCGCTTCCCCGGGCCACTTCGGCGGTGTCCCCGGAAACGGCATCCAGGGGAACGGCGGTAATATCCACCGTCACAAACGAGGTATCGACAATGGCGCTCAGTTTATTGTACAGCTCGTTGATTTGTTTATCTATCCGGCTGAATTCGGGAGCATGGCGAACTTCAGCCGCTGCGGCAGAAAAACTTTTTTTGAGGGGCTGCGATTTCCGGGGCGCCGCGGAGAGCCCGGACGGCCGGATTTGAGCGCGCTGGGTTTTCAACTGATCAATCTGCTGCACCAATTTGGCGATCAATGAATTGTTCTGGGCGGTAACTGTCCAGCGCACGGTTTCGCCAATACGGAAATCCTTTTCGGCGCTGTCGGGCGGCAGGGTCAGATGCGGCCCCACGCCCAGGGTAAGCCGGGCCGGGCTGCCCGGATCGACGCCAGCCCGGCCGTTGTTGCTGACCACCGCCTCATAGACAAAAGACTGGCCCTGGCTGACCGTATTGTTCAGCGCGCCGCTGCCGACCTGCCCGTCTACTACCAGGGTGGCCCGGCGAATAATTTGCACATATAAAAATGTTTCCGCGCTGTAAAGCGAATCGCCGTTGACCACCGAGCGGGCCTGAAGCTGCAAACGCAGGCTCAGATAGCCGTCGGAAGTGTCCGGCGGCAGTTCGATCTGCCACACCGCCTGGCCGCCGGTCACCGGGGCATCGAGCGAATCCTGCCCAAAAAGCGGCGGCAGGAAGAGCGTCGCCCGGGGATCACGGAAATCCCCCGAGATGGCCGGGATCAACACCACCTGGATATTCTGGTCGGTTGTAGCTATCAAGCTGTCTACACCGGGTGTTTCCAGGTAAGCGGCGGCAATGGCAACCGTTCCCAGGTCCTGCACCAGCACCCGGGCCGTATCGACGCCGGCCTGGAGCGCTACCGGGATAACCGGGAAATTGTTGGCGTCGTAAGAAGAATCGGCGATAATCTCCGCGCGAATCTCCTGCACCCCCGGCATGGCCCCTGCTTTACTGCGCATCGGCCAGGAAACCGGGGCAACCTGGTTAACCAGCGTGACCGCCCGCAGCGTATCCGCCAGCGGCCCGCTCAGTTGCACCTGGGTTGTATCGTAACTCAGGCGCACCCACACCCGGTTGTCGGGCGCGACAGCCGCCTGGCCGAGATTCCGCACCACCCCCTGCACGGTAAAAGCCTGGCTGCGGCTGATGGTGTCCGGCGTCGCCTGCATATCGGTCATGGAGAGCAGGGCCTTTTCCACCGTCGTAATAGCGACGCTTTCCTGGCCGTTGACCACCTGGGCGGGGGCGTTGCTGTTGCTGTCCGGGGCGGCGGCAACCAGGCGCACCAGGATGTTCTCCAGCGGCAGGGCGTTCGGCGGGGCAATAACCGGCACAATGCGGCTGCTGTCCGTGCCGACAGCATACGTCGCGCTGGTATCTTCGCCGGCCAGTTGGTAGCCGGCAGGCAAGGTCACTTCCACCAAGTTGAGGCTGTCTGCGGTAGTGCCGGCGGCGCCGGGTTGATTCTGCACCCCGATCTGCACATCAAACCGCTGTTCGCTGCTGACCACTCCATCGAGCGCGCCGGCCGGGGCGACAATTGCCGCGCTTACACTCAAACTGGCCCGGGGAACCGTCTCCACCGGGATAAAGCGCAGTTCTTCGATATTCTGGCCGCCCAGCAGGGTGACGCCCCGGAAACTCAAGCGGATATCGGCCGGCCCGACGGCGGTGTCGGGAGCAACGATGTTCCAGGTAATTCTGCCGCTGGAACTGTCCGCCAGGGTGATCGGGGCGGTATCGGCAATATACCCGGGAGGAACCGTAATCTGGGCCCGCCGGGTCGTGGAATCAATCGAATTGGCGAAGAAGTAATCCGCGGACACAATAAAACTTTGAGCAGTCGAGACCACCCCGTCGCGGGCCCCGGCCGGGCTGACAATCGAATCGCCGCCGATAATGATAGCCTCGGCAACCACATTGACGGTTAAGCTGTCGGTGGGCTGTCCCTTAAAAGCAATCTGATTGGAATTGGTGTCTTGCGCCGCAACATCATTGGCAATGCTGACGGCAAAGAGGTTGCCGGTGGTAATCTGGGTCGGCTCCAGGCGGTACAACACCGGCGTATCCAGCGGGGTAAAGCTGAGCGTATCCCCCAGCAGCAGGTCAAAGCGCGTGGTGTCATAAACAAAATCGAGCCGCACCAGGTCCGGGGCAATCCCCACCACTCCCCGGTTGCTTACCCGGGCGATTATTTCAAATACACTCGGTTCCACCAGGGTGGGGCCGGTCAGGTTAACCGCCAGATCGGCGCGTTCCTGAATCTGCAAAACCTCCGAGACGGTATTGGTGTTCAGCAAAGCGGGCCGGTTGCTGTTTTCATCCCGGGAGGTGTCGGTGATCACCGCTTGCAGGGTTGCCAGCGGCCGGGGCTGACTACCCGCCCAGACGCTCAGATCAACCTGGGCGTCCGGGAAAACCGTCAAAACGGTGTCCTGCCTGGTCATACTGCTGTCCAGGAAAAACCCGCTTCCGGTTAAGTCTACCTGGATGGAGGTCGGATCAAACGGAATGGTGAGCGCTTCCCCGCTGTTGGTCACGCTCAATCGCCAGGTAAGTTGCTGGAAGGTCGAGACGGTGCCGTCCACGGCGCCCGGCGGGGAAATCAGCATATCGCTGAATTGAAGCTGTGCGGCTGTTTTTATGGTTACCAGGTTCACCACGGTATCCGTCACGGCCACCTGGCGGTTGCGATCGATACCCCGGTTGACCACCCGAATGGCAACCGGCTGCCCGGCCGGCGGGGTAACCGGGGCGATTAACGTCCAGAATGTATCCACCACACCCTGGGCCGGCAGGGCCAATTCGCTATTGCCGTTGCTGATGCTGAACCCGGGCGGAAGCAGTATTTCCGCAGTGCGATTGGCGTCTTCAAAGGCGCCGTTAAAACGGATGGTGTCCCAGATCACAAAGGCTTGACCGGTGGAGAGAATGTCATCAATTGCCCCCGTGGGCGCGGTGCTGGCCCCCGCCGATTGAATGGTAG
>JAJRYW010000315.1 GCA_024275555.1 Calditrichota bacterium
CGGTCAAATCTTTCAGAACATCCTCATGGCAGTTTAAACAGGCGTCAAACACCGAAGCGCCGGAAGGTTTCCGGTGTAAATCACCGTGGCAGGATGAACAGGTCAGATCCGTGGAATGCCGGCTGTGTGCAAAGACGTCGTCCGCTTCCTCATGGCATTCGGCACAATTGACCGGGGTAATTACCGCCTTATGGGGCTCCTCCTCGGGATCAAAACCCACATGGCAATCGACACACTCCAAATCCGCGTGGATCGCCTCGGAAAAAGACCCCGGCGATACCGCCAGACTGATTTCTTTTCCGGCTTTTGTCATAGTCAGGTCCGGATCATCATGGCAATCAAAACAATCCTGGTTGGATTGGCCAAAGAGAAAAGAGAAACAGGTAAGTAAGGTAAAAATCAGATAGGTAAATAGCGTTTTCATAGCAACGACCGTTCGTTTAGTTTTGTGGGAAAATATAGTTTTATAGCCATTTCATGTTCACAGAAAACTCTGACTGTTCCCGGAACCTGAACCGTTCGGTCGCAATGGAAAATGGAACTATTTATACTTCACAATTGAAAATTAATTCACATATGTTTTAAATACCATGTAAAGGATCATGTCCGAACCTGATATATATCATGGTTTTTAAAAAATATTTCGTGTATCATTTCACATTATCTAAAATATTTATAATGGAGTAACCACGGAATCAGCTTATGAGACGCTCTTACTTCTACCTTCTCGTTTGGTTAATATTTATTTGCGCCGGGGGCCTGCTCGCCCAGGATAATGATGTCTGTTTTGACTGCCACGACGATCCCGAACTTACCGGTTTTAAGTACGGTAAAGAAATTTCCATGAATGTCTCCCCGGAGACTTTTGCCAAATCTGTGCATAGCCAGAACAACTGTATTGACTGTCACAGAGACGCCAATGACGATCATGACGAGGACCTCAACCCGGTCAACTGCGGGATTTGTCATGAAGAGGCCCAGTTCAAATTTGAGAAAGGTATTCATGGCCAGGCCCTGGCCCGGGGGGAATTATATGCTCCGACCTGCCGGGAATGCCATGGGAAACACGATATTCTGCCCTCGGAGAATGCGGACTCCCGCACCTATAAAATGAAAATTCCTTTCCTGTGCGGCAAGTGCCACCGGGAGGGTGCCCCGGTGGCCCGGGTGTATAACATCTCCGAACACAATATTCTGGAAAACTACACCCAGAGTATACATGGCGAAGGGATTTTTAAAAAGGGCCTGATTGTATCGGCAACCTGCAATAACTGTCACGGCAACCACCTGATTCTTCCCCATACCAGCCCGAATTCTTCGATTTCGCTAAAAAACATTGCCAAAACCTGTATGACCTGCCACTCCAGGATTGAGGAGGTGCACACCAAGGTAATTAAGGGGGAATTATGGGAAGAAAAGCCCGGGGCAATTCCGGCCTGCACCGATTGCCATCCTCCTCACAAGGTCAACCGGCAGAATATTGTGGTAAACATTGCCGACCGAACCTGCTTGAAATGCCATTCAAAGCCGGATATTTTCAAGATAGTCGAGGGCGACACCATCTCTTTAAAGGTGGACACGGACGAGTTAAACAACTCGATGCACCGGGACATTCCCTGTGTAAAATGCCACTCGGATGTTACTCCACCGCTGCGGCGGCCTTGTTCCACAGTTAAGAAAGTCGATTGCTCCAATTGCCACGCCGCCATTGCCGAGCAATACTTTGACAGCGGTCATGGAAAGGCCTACTTTAAAAAGTCCGAAGACGCGCCGTACTGCACCGATTGTCACGGGGACCATGGCACCAAATCAAAATATGATGATACCAGCCCAACCTATCGCGCATTGATTCCCACACTTTGCGGAGAGTGCCATCGGGAGGGTGGAAAAGCCTCCAAAGTCGAGGGCATTCTGGAGATTAACGCTATTACGGATTACTCCCAAAGTGTGCACGGGCGAGGCCTGGAAGAGAAAGGATTACTCCCCTCGGCCGTTTGTACGGATTGCCACACGTCGCATCATAATCTTAAAGCCGACGATCCACGCTCATCTGTCTATGACAAGAATATACCCGCAACCTGTGCAACCTGTCATAAGGGGATTTATGAGCAATATAGCCATAGCGTGCACGCGATTCAAAAAGCGCAGGGTAATCAGAAACTGCCCACCTGCGAAGATTGCCACTCCGCTCACCAGATCATCGCCACTCAACAGAGTGCTTTTATGCGCCAGGCAGCCATACAATGCGGCTCTTGCCACAGGGAACTTTCCCAGACATTCCTGGAAACCATTCACGGCAAGACCTTTGAATTGGGCTCCCTGAAGGCCGCAAAATGTTCGGATTGCCACGGCGCCCACGATATCCACAAAGTGAATGATCCGGAATCCCGGGTCGGCCCGACAAAGATTGTACAGACCTGTCAGAAATGCCACGAAAACGCCAACTAGCGCTTTACCGGTTATCTGACCCATGCAACTCATCATGACAAAATTAAATATCCGATTCTATATTACACTTACTGGGCAATGACCACTCTGCTGGTCAGCGTATTCGCCTTCTTCGGCCTCCACACCTTGTTGTGGCTGCCCCGGAGCATTCACACCATCCGGGAACGACGCAAGGCTCGCCAAAACCCCACCCGGATGGCCCAGTATTACATTCGCCGCTTTACCCTGGCGCAACGCTTTACCCACTTATTTGTTATCCTCAGCTTTATCTCGCTTGCTTTTACCGGCATGATTCTCAAATTCTCCGGAATGCCCTGGGCCAAGTTTTTTGCCGATCTGATCGGGGTACAAACCGCCGGGACAATCCATCGCCTGGCGGCAATAGTGACCTTTGGCTATTTTACTTTCCATCTCTATAATATGATCAAGCTTAAGCGGAGCCGCCATACCCCGCTGCTCAAGTTCATCTTTGGCCCCAATTCGATGATGTTCAACAAGCAGGATATCCGGGATTTTATTGCCACTATGAAATGGTTTTTCGGCAAAGGGCCCAAACCCGCCTATGGACGCTGGACTTACTGGGAAAAATTCGATTACTTTGCCGTGTTCTGGGGTGTTGCGGTGATCGGCCTGTCCGGATTGATCCTCTGGATGCCGGAATTATTTACCCACCTGCTGCCGGGATGGCTGATAAACGTAGCCCAGATCATCCACAGCGATGAAGCGCTGCTGGCGGTTGGCTTTATCTTTACGATCCACTTTTTCAACACTCACCTCCGCCCGGACGCCTTCCCTATGGATACGGTGATCTTTACCGGCTTGATTTCGCTGGAAGAATTGCGCCGCACCCGGCCGCGGGAGTACCAGGAATTAAAAGAAAGCGGCAAACTGGGTAAAATGATTATCAAGAAAGAAAAGCCCCACAGGTGGGAAAAAGCTGTAAAAATATTTGGCTTTTTATTTCTGACATTGGGGATTATTTTAATCGTGTTAATCCTTTATTCAGCTATGTTTGGATACAAATAACCGGGAGAAAGGCATATCGCATGAAGACAAAAAATGTTTTGCTTGTTTATTTTATACTGGCAGGGTTTGGCCTTTTCGCATGCAGCGAAGAGACGATTAACCCTACCCCGGAACTGCCGCAGAGCAACCTGGGCTACCAACTGGAGCGTACGTTGCTGGGAGAGCAAGCTAAAGAGTTTGTAAACCGGCTTCACTTTCAGAGCGTTACGGAGAATGAGAACCTGATCGGCTTTTACAAAGGGGAAGATGATCAGGCCGTTATCTACGTTACCCGCTATCCCAAACAGGAAAAAGCCCAGGAAGATTTCCGGAAAATGACCTCCAAAATAATCAAGGGCGGATTCGCCTTTACAAACGGAGAGCATCTGGAATACCTCAGCAAGCCGGTGTTCCGCTGTTTCGGAATGGGGCAAACTCATTTCGTTTTTACCCTGGATACCCAACTTTTCTGGATATCCATCAACACCATGAAAGCGAACCAGTTTTTAGAAGAGTATTTAAAATACATGGAGTAAGAAGTCCCTTCTATTCGAAAATAACCGCTTACAGAAAAGGCCCTTACTAAGGGCCTTTTCTTCTTTAGCTTTGTTTTATCAAACTCTTCCCCTATTTTTTCTCAAATTATCCGCCCATATACACGGCAGGTTGCTGTTTCTGCTATTTCAGAAAAGGAAAAGGATTATGGCTGATCATCTTCATCCCGATACACTAAAAATCGCTATCGCTCAAATCGCGCCGGTCTGGCTAAACCGAGAGAAAACCCTGGCAAAAATTATCAGCTATGTTCAACAGGCTGGGGAGAAAGATTGCCAATTAGTCGTTTTCGGCGAGGCGCTTCTTCCCGGTTATCCATTTTGGCTGGAGCGTACTGACGGAGCCCGGTTCGAGTCGCCGCGGCAAAAGGATTTTTACGCCCACTACCTGCACCAGGCGGTGCAAATCGAAGCAGGCCATCTGGCGCCGCTTTGCCAGGCCGCTGCTCAACATCAAATTGCGGTGATCGTGGGATGTATTGAACGCCCCGCGGACCGGGGAGGCCACAGCGTCTACTGCTCGCTGGTCTACATCGATCCGAAGGGAGACATCCGCTCGGTACACCGCAAACTGACGCCGACTTATGAGGAACGGCTGGCCTGGTCCCCGGGCGACGGGCACGGTTTGCGCACCCACCGGCTGGGCGCTTTTACGGTTGGGGGGCTGAATTGCTGGGAAAACTGGATGCCGCTGGCCCGGGCAGCGCTTTACGCCCTGGGAGAAGATCTGCATGTGGCGATCTGGCCCGGCGGCCTCCGCAACACCCGGGACCTGACCCGCATACTGGCCAGGGAAGGGCGCTCTTATGTAATCTCGGCATCGGGGCTGATGCGTAAAAGCGATATTCCCGCCGACATTCCCCATGCTGAGTTGCTGATTGCCAACAGTGAGGATGTTCTGGCCAACGGGGGCTCCTGCCTGGCCGGGCCGGACGGTCAGTGGATTATCGAACCGGTGGTGGATAAAGAACAACTGCTGATCGCTACGCTTGACCATAAACGCGTTCGGGAAGAACGGCAGAGCTTTGACCCCGCCGGACATTACTCCCGGCCCGATGTCCTCAAAGTTCTGGTCGACAGAGAACGCCAGAGTTCCATTAGCTTTACAGAGTAATCTTTGAAATCGTGGAGTCCGAAAAAATGCCGGCTGCTTTTGCAACCGGCATAGACATTTTTCGGTTGGGCGGCTTAAGGCGATCAGAACAGTTCAATCTGCCCGTTGATGTGCAGTGATTTATCGATGATATTAAAATTGGCGTCTACGACCCGGCCGTGGCACGTTTCACAAGTTGCAGCAGCAATATGACCGGCCGGGGGCAGATCGTGGCAGGTTCCGCAAAACGCCTGGCCAACGCCAACCCCTGTCCACAGCATAGTCGGATTATTCCCGGTGATCACACTATCGGCAAATCCCCAGCTATTTTGGCTGTCCTCCCTCCGGAACTGAAAACCGCCATGGCAATAAACATTGTTGCAGGTTAAATCCTCATCATTCCAGACCGGCGGGGCCAACAAGGAATCGCTGGCAAACTGATTGAATATCACCTCGGGATGAGGAGTGTTGTCGATGTGTCCTTCGGCGGCGTAACTGTCGGGAAGCCGATGGCAATTTTCGCAGGTATTGGCCTGATATACGGTAGACCAGGTGCTGTCTACCAGGTGGTTCTGGTGGGCGCCCACGCCGGCGGCGCTCGTCTCGGTATTGTTTTCCAAATCTACCGGGGGGGCCGGATTGACGTTGCTGCCGTGGCAGGTATTACACGCCTCCGGTCCTTCGGGCTGGGTGTGGCAGGCCCGGCAATTTTTTACGGCAAATCCATCGCCGCTGTAATCCAGCCCGTGGCAAGCCTGGCAGGCAGACAGTTGCCAGCTTAACTCTTCGGCAATAAATCCTTCGTGGAAATTTGCAGACAGCGAGTCTGCCCATCCGTCCGGGTGGGGGAAGATGCTGTGGCAGGCCGAGGAAAAACAAGAGACCTGCGATGTTCCGCCGCGGTTATCCTCCCCGTGGCAGCTTTGGCAGCCTTCCAGGCTAAAGCTTTCCCGAAGGATAGCGTTCCCATGGAAATCCGGCGAATCCTCATCCATCCAGGCCCCGGGATGAGTTGACACTTCCAGGACATCTTTCTGCTCCAAACAACCGGTAAAATATAAGGCCAGCGCCGAAAATATCACGATGAAAAGTAGTCTGACTTTCATATTTCTCACTCCGTTTATTAGCCGTGGCACTTTTGGCATACCTGTTCGGCGTCCTGTTCATGGCAAGACATACAGTAATCCAGGTCGTTTTGCGCTTCAAGGCGGTGTCGCCCGCCATCGTTGGGAATCCGGTTTGCCCAACCGGCGGTATGATTGTAAGGCAACACCTGGTTGTCTGCATGGCAATCCACGCAGAATTGCCGCTCGGTGTGGCAGGCAGCGCACTCGCGCTCTTTACCCAGGGCGTTTAACGAGTGGGTAAACTCATAATTCAGCGGATGCGTCAGCCGGTCTAAGTTTTCGCCTTCATGGCAATCCTGGCAGTACTCAACTTTATGGCAGGTCTGGCAATTCTTGCCGCCGCTGATGGCGTTTATCTCCAGCCGGGCCAGATCGGCGTGGTTATGCATAAAATCCGCCGCATGGCTGATGGGCCGGAGGTTCTCCAACTCGGTATGGCAAACCGCGCAGTCGGTGGAGACTCTTTTCTGCTCATGGCAATCCATACAGCCAACCATAGTCGGCAAGGAATACATTGCCCGGGGCAAATCCTCGGTAATATTGCCGTGGCAATCGGCGCACTTCTGCCCCGCCTGGAGGTGTTTTGCATGGGCGAATTTTTCACTGTAGGCAGTAACCGGGTTCATCTTGCCCGGATCGGGTACTTCGCCCGGATCGTGGCAATCCGAGCAAACTTCAAAGGCAGGCAGTAAATTATCGCTGCCGGAGAGGCTGGTTTCTGCGCTGCTATGGCAGTCCAGGCAGGCAATCTCCTCATCCTCCACGTGGCTTTTATGGGGAAATTTTCCGGATTGATCCTGGGCAACGCCGCTCCCGGCCTGCATTATGATCCCGAGCGAGAGAAGTATTCCCAGGCAAATCATCAGAAAGGTTTTCATGGTCTATTCTCCATAGAAATCGTTTCAACGTTCGGGTCAATTTCGGAAGGCATAGTTGATACGGAACAGCGCTC
>JAJRYW010000316.1 GCA_024275555.1 Calditrichota bacterium
ATGATTACACCCTGCTCAAATACAGCCCTGCCGGGCAAGAATTGTGGGTTCGTTTTTCCGGAAAGCAGCAAGATTGGGATTTGACTACCGCCATGCACGTCTCGCCCGCCGGTCAAGTTAAGCTGACCGGTTTTTCCGGGGTGCTGCCGGAGTACGCTATGCGCACCCAGGCCTACCTTCCCGATGGAAGCCGGGATTGGGAGGCCCGCTACCAGGGCCCCGGAAACTCGTATGATGAGTTCAGCCAGCTTGCCCGGGCGGCCGACCAATCCGTTTATGCCGCCGGTTCCGGTTTAAGCCGGGGGCAGGGGAGCAACGCCCTGCTGGCCAAGTACGACGCCGCCGGAAACCTCGTTTGGCAGCGCAGCTACCATCGCAGCGGGCAGAGCGAAGAGCACAGTGCGGAGCTGCTGGTCGCCCCGGACGGGAGCATCAACCTGCTGGTCAACAGCCGCGACAGCACGAATCAATCGCTGATTGTGCTGCAACGCTATTCTCCCCGGGGAACGCTGCTGTGGCAAATCGAATATAGCGGCGGCGCCGGAGAGAGTTCCTCCGGCGCGGGAATGCGCATCGGCAAAAACAGCGAGGTGTACCTGGCCGGATTTGTGCAGAAGAACCGGGGCGACTATAACTACCTCTGTCTGCGCATAAACACCGGCGGGACAATTGGCTGGGTGCAGGAGTACGACAGCCCTTTTCAGGGCAATGATCAAGCGCAGGCGATTGCCCTGGACGACTCCGGCAATGTCTATCTCAGCGGCATCAGCGAAGCACCGGGCAGCCCGGTGGATTTTCTTACGCTGAAATACACCCCGGGCGGCCGTTTGTCCTGGGAACAGCGTTATAACGAAAGCGGCAACAGCGCGGAATTCAACGCTAAACTCTACCTGCGGGAACACGAGGGGCTCTACCTGGCCGGAGACCTGGCCAACGCCGGGGGGCTGGTGGATTATATCCTGATCAAATACTCCCCGGGCGGCCGGTTTCTGTGGAAACAACGCTACAACGGCCCGGCCAATGATGAAGACCGGCTCAACGCCATTACCGGTGATGATTTCGGGAACGTTTACCTGACCGGCTATAGCTATGCCAACGGAACCACCTATGATTACGCCACGGTAAAATTCACGGCGAACGGCCGGCAGGAGTGGGCGGCGCGGTACGACGGCCCGGTGTCCAATTATGATGAAGCGACCGTTTTGGCGGTTGCCCCTAACGGCGATGTGATTGTCAGCGGCTACAGTTTGGGAGACGGATCGTTTTATGACATCACCAGCGTTGCCTATCATCCCGACGGCCGGGAAGCCTGGGTGCAGCGTTACAACGGCCCCGGCAACGACCTGGATCGTCCCTACGATATAGCAATCACCCCGGGCGGGAATATCCTGCTGGCCGGATTCAGCCGCGGGGAAACCTACCGGGTCGGCGCGCTCCTGCAACTGCTGCCGCCCTCCCCTTCCCTTCTCTCAGAATCGCAAGGCTCGCCGCCGACAAACTTTACCCTCCACCGGAACTTCCCCAACCCCTTTAATCCGTCAACAATTTTTCGGTTTCAAATCGCCCGGGCGGGACGCTTCCGGTTTGCCGTTTATGATGTTAACGGGCGGCGGGTAAGAACTTTACTGGATCAGCAGCTATTCCCGGGAGATTATCAATTGGAATGGGACGGCCGCAACCAGAATGAGCAACCGGTTGCCAGCGGGGTGTACCTCTACCGGCTCTCCGGCCGGGGAACATCCCTGACCCGCAAGGCCTTGCTGATCCGCTAATCAGGTGCGGAGCCGCAGGGTATCCAGGGTAAGTCTCGCTCATTTCCGCAAAAGCTGCCCACCGGGATGCTGCTCCGCATAACTTGAACAGGACCAAAAAACTAACCATTGAATTTTTCCGTCGAAATAACTACGTTGCTTTCAGGAAGGTGTTGGTTATAATTTAACGATGTTCTCTCTATCGTTTGAGAAGATAAACAGCCAAAACCCGGCCGAAGAGGACCGAAAGACAATTATTCCGGCAACGGTAGGCGGCGGCGTTTCCCACGGGGACGCCGGCGGGAAAAGAGCGCAATGTTCGTCCTGATCGTAGCGGGACGACGATCTTTCACCTTACCCAAGTCAGATAGATTTTTTCAGACAGCTTCAATCAGGGAGCGGCAATAACGGGCAAACTCTTCCTGTTCGGGAAGATTCGGATATAGATACACCCATCGGGGGATCATAATTCATGCTTGTTAAATCTAACATGGGGGAATTGTAACATGAGAACTGCGATTTGGATGTTCTTATCAATCTTCATCTTATCTCCGGTCCTGTTTCCGGTATACTCACAGAACACCTGGAGGAAAACATTCGGGGGGATAGAGAACGACGAGAGCTATTTTGTTCAGCAAACTAATGACGGAGGATTTATTCTGACCGGCTATACCCGTTCTTTCGGCGCCGGGCAATCCGATCTCTGGCTCCTGAAAACCGACAGCAATGGCGACACACTCTGGAGCAAGACTTACGGGCACAACAGTTTGGAAGAAGGCGTTTCTGTCCAACCAACATCGGACGGCGGCTATATTGTGGTCGGGTTTACAAGCTTCACCGCCAACGGGGATATTGATATCTGGCTTCTGAAAACCGACAGCAACGGCAACGCCGCCTGGACAAAACGGATTGGCGGGGTAAATAATGGTTATGGCAACATTGTACAGCAGACCTCTGACGGCGGCTACATTATTTTCGGTTCCACAGAATCCTTCGGCGCCGGGAATTCGGACTTCTGGCTGGTTAAAACCGACAGCAACGGCGACACCACCTGGACCCGCACCTTCGGCGGGGTTTATCATGACATTGCTTTCTCGGGCCAGATCACTTCTGATGACGGGTTCATTTTAGCCGGTTATACCCAACTCAATGGATTCAACAACTCCGACCTCTGGTTGATTAAAACCGACAGCAGCGGGGATCTTATCTGGGCCAAAAGCTACGGGGGAAGTTTAAACGAACTCGCCAACGATGTCCGCCAGACCTCAGACAACGGGTACATCGTTACCGGATATACCGCTTCCTACGGGGCCGGTAATTTTGATATCTACCTGATCAAGACCAATGCCAACGGGGATTCCCTGTGGACCAAAACTTTTGGCGGTGCGAGTGTTGATATCGGCCAAAGTGTAAGGCAGACTTCCGATAATGGATTTATCCTTGCCGGATTGCATTTTGAAGACCCCAACGGTTCGCAAATTTGGCTAATCAAAACCGACAACTCCGGGAACACCCAATGGGTCAGCGCCGTCGGCGGGGAGGCAAATGACCTGGGATTTTCGGTTGTGGCAACAGTAGAAGGAGACTACGTGGTCGCAGGGTTCACAGAATCTTTTGGGGCCGGGTCAAAAGATGTTTTGCTGATGCGTCTGGATGCAAACGGCCAAACCGCTGTCAATAATCCCCCGGCGAGAACAGCCGCTTCCTTTCAGCTATGGCAAAATTTTCCCAATCCGTTTAATCCTTCTACCCGTTTCCAATTTCGCGTGGCAACCCGGGGACGCTACCAGTTTTCGATATACGATCTATTAGGGAGGAAGCTAACAACCCTGCTGGATAGCGAGTTGCTGCCAAACACTTACACACTGGAATGGGACGGGCGGGATGGCGCCGGAGCGCCGGTTGCCAGCGGGGTGTATATTTACCGGCTCAGCAGGACCGGAGAATCGCTATCCGGCAAGGCGCTCTTGCTCCGGTAAGTCAGGGTTTGATCAGCAAAAACAGGGGCGACAGCGGCGGAACCGAAATAGTTTGACCGGAAGCAGAGATTCGGTAACGGCGGCCGCTGAGCAGATCGGTTGCCTCCCGGGCGTCGCCAGGAAAGAGCGCGCCGGGAAGAACAACCGGCGCGCCGGAGACATTCAGCACATAAACGATCCGCTCGCGGTCGCCCTGTTTCAGATCGACGTAAAGATGGGCGTCGGAATAGAGGTGGAGGCGCTGGCCGGCCCACAAGGCCGGGTGGGCCGCCCGCAGCCGCATCAGCCTGGCCGTGTAATCGATGAGCTGCTGCTCCGCCTCATTAAACCCGCTGATTTTTCCCGTGGTGCGGGAGACGTGATCATCGCAGCGGTCAATTTCCCAGCAACGTTCGGCGACCTGTAGGGCAAATCCGGGTACTTCCGCGCCGTATTCGTCGCCGTAATAAAGGGTGATCGGCCCGGTGTGGGCCGCCAGGAAACTCAGCGCCGCCCGGTGACGCTTCCAATACCCGCCTGTCTCCGGGCCGCCCAATCCGGCCCGCTGGATTAAATCCCCAAAGCGAACTAAATCGTGATTGGTAAGCATTAAGTTGGGGAGCGCCCGGGACGGGTAGAGCGCCCGGGTGCGGTAGCCCTGCTCCAGGTTCTCAGCCGGAAAGCGGCCCTTCCCATCTTCCTGAACCGCCAGGGTTTGCACCAGCCGGTAGCGGAGCGGGAAATCGAAGGCGGAGAAGAGCGCCGGTTCGGCCTCGCTTCCATAGGCAGTGCGGGCGATGGTCTGCTCATCCCGCCACACTTCGGCCACTAAATAGCCCAGCACGCCCCATTTTTTTCCGGCGGCGCGGCGTTCTCTGCCGCGGGCCTCGACCGCCTCCCGCAGTTCCCGCCAGCATTCCAGGGGAACCTGGTAGGCCTGGTCCAACCGCCAGCCGTCAATCTCCAGCTCATCAATCCAGTAGAGCGCTACTTCTTTGTAAAATTCCAGGCTCTGCGGATAGAGTACACGCTGCCCCTCGCTTACCGGAAGTCTTCCCGAGGGGGACGGCGCCGCCCGGCCGCAATGATGACCGAAAACGCCGTCAAAAAAAACGTACAGGCCCAGGCGGTGGGCGGTCTGCACCAACTCCCGGGCGTCCGCCATGGTACCCAGGTGGGGATCGATGCGAAAGTAATCGTAGGGGTAATAACCGGTGGCCGCCAGGCGTTTATCCGGCTGTTCGGCAAAACCGACGTCAAAAATGGGGGTCAGCCAGACGGCGTTCATCCCCAGCGCCTTAATATAAGGAAGGGCGGCGATCACCCCACGCAAATCTCCCCGGTGGGCGCTGGGGCCGTAGCCGACATTGAAATTCCGGGTGGAATCCCCATCGATAAACGCCTCGACCATGACCTGGTAGATGCGCAGGTTTTGGAATTGCTCCCGGTTGTATACCTCCGGCAACCGGGTCCCCGGGGGCGGAGCGGCCTCGGCCGACGCCTGGGCAAACAGCGGCCCGCTAAACAGCAGGAGGACAATGGCGGCGAAAATCCAACTTGCAAAACGCCATTGATGGGATAATAAAACATATTTCGGCAAGCGGTGATGTTCCTTTCTTGACCGGCTACGGTTCGGATTTAATTTTGGAGGACAATTTTTAAGCCGGGCGCATGACAAATTGCATTTTTTAGACATTCTTTAAAAACCGTTGAAACGATTAAACAATCGCTGCAAGATGTCATTAACACCGGGCTTAAGCCCGGTGTTAATGAGAAAGAAATTATTACATAGCCGTTTTAAGTAATTGCTATTAAATAATCGACACTTTTTGTATATTGGTTTTATGAGATATGTATCCCCCTTACCCCCGGAGATTCGACTGACCTTGGAAGAGGGTAGTCG
>JAJRYW010000317.1 GCA_024275555.1 Calditrichota bacterium
GGCGGATGGAAAAGAACGCCTGGCCAAAACCGCGGCAGGGTTAATCGGAATTAAAAAAGATGATTTTCGCAGCAATAATGTTTCCGATCACGCCGCCTGCGGAGTGATCGATCCCCTCGATGAAAGCAATTCCAGCCTGAAAGGGCGCGGAAAACGGGTCACTTTACGCGGCGAGAGCGGCAATGTGCTGGCCGATTTGATCATCGGTAAAAAAGTGGAAGACCGGGAAGGATTCCGCTTTGTCCGGCTGCCCGGCCAGAAGCGCGTCTATGTATCCAAGATTGATCTGGAGGTCTCCACCAGGTTCAGCGACTGGATCGACTCCGACCTGCTGCGGGTGGAGAGCAGCAACATCAAGGAAATTGTAATCAACGATTACTCCGTGGATGAGCGCACCGGCCGGATTAATCAGCGGGACGTAGTCAAGCTCTATAAAGACGGCAACAAATGGAGCGCCAATAAGCTGCGCGCCAACCAGGAAGTGAACCGCACTAAAGCCAATAGTTTGCTGACCGCCATCGATCAACTGAAAATTGTGGGCGTTCGGCCCAAACCGAAAGGGATTTTATCCACGCTGAAAAAAGCGCAAGGCAAGAAAGGATTCGAAATTTCCCGCTCCGATTTTCTTTCCTTGCGCAGTAAAGGCTTCTATTTTGCCCAGGACGGCAGCCTGGTCTCCAATGAAGGCGAATTGCAGGTGAAAACCAAAGACGGTGTGATCTACACACTCCGTTTTGGAGAGGTTGCCTACGGCAGCGGGTTCGATCTGAGCGCCGGCAGCGACTCTGTCGAGGCCAGCGGGCCGGCGGCAAACCGCTACCTGTTTATCACCACCCGCTTCGATCCTTCCGAGTTTAAGGAACCGAAAAAGCCGCGCAATACCGATTTCCTGAACAAACCGGACAGCACCTGGAGCGCCGCCGATAAAGCCAACAAAGAGTTGTACGACGCCCATGAGGAATGGAAAAAGAAAATCGAAGACGGGCAGAAAATTTCCGACGACCTGAACGCCCGCTTTGCGGATTGGTATTACGTGATCTCCCAGGACAGCTATGAGAAGATTCACCTGACCCGCAAGGATTTGATTAAGAAGAAGAATAACTAAATGCTTTGGCGCACTTCGGCCCCTGGCGGCCGGGGCGTCTTCGACAAAACACATAGACCATCCCTTCTCGCTTGAGACCCCGAAAGGGGATAGTCCGAAGAAAGAATTCAGAATGCCGGGCAATGCGCCCGGCATTTTTATCACCGGGGATATTTTCCCCGGTTTTCGGCATACCTGCTCCTATTCTGTTGCCTGGCGGCGGATTCCTCTTTTGTGCTTGTGAAATTTAAGTTTTTTGCATAGACTGGCCGAAATTAGCTAAGTAAGCAGTATTGAATAAAGGACACTTTTTCAGATATCTCCCGGTTGGAACTGCTGGCTAAGCTTCGCCTGCCCCGCCGCAACGCGGTGACGTCGTTATTGGGGGCGAAGCCGGCAAATACGAAAGAGTTGTTTATTTAAGTGCAATTATTTATTACACTGTAAACTATATTAGACCTTATTACCTTTTAAAGAACTGTAATTATTGACTTTAAAAAACCACTGTCATTTCGAACTCCAGGGACGGAGAGAGAAATCTGTGCGTATTCGACATTAAATTTGCTGAAATAATTGTAAATTAAAGCTAAAGTTTTGAGTGTTAACAGATTTCTCTCTTCGTTCGTGGCAACGCCATCCCGCGCCAACGGCGCCACGTTGTGGTTGGGAAAATGACATAAGTTATGTAGTAATATAAGCTTAGCTTGTAATAAGGTCTATTATTTTTAAAGTTATGAGATATTTTCGTGCGACTGACATGCCCCCTGTCTCCCGTCCGGCTGGCCGGGAAGGATTATGGGGAGATGTTCATAGTTTGATGCAAGTGTAAAAGTTACAAAAATTGAGTCCGATGCACTTTTAACCGGAACTTTTCGACCTTTGAAGGAATTGCCCGTGAATGGAATTGCCTGTATTCAGGATTTAGCGCAGCTTGCCGGCCTACAGGAGGCGTGGGAGATTTTAGCCAATCCCTTTGCTGCCCCGTTCCTGGGTTTTGATTGGTTCTACTCTTGCGCCAAGGCGGTGGTTTTTCCCAATGTGCTTTCCATCCAGGTGCTCTGGCGAAATGATGAAGTTGCGGCAATTGCTCCTTTAGAGAGGGTAAAAGAGAAGTTCTGCTATCGCTACGAGTTGTTGGGGAGCCATTTTTTAGGGGAGCCTTCCGGTATCCTCTACCGGGATGAGCAAGCGCTTTGCACCCTGTTAAAAAAGCTATCCGAGCTTAATAACCCAATCAGATTACGTCGGTTAGGCGCCGATTCGCTGGAGTTGCAGCTTCTGTCCGAGCTTTTTAGGGGGAGCCCGCTTTTTTCAGTCAGGAATGGGGGGAAGTCGCCCACCTTGCCGATTGAATCGACCTGGGAGCAATATGAATCCGGCATGTCTTCCCGCCGTCTTTCCGATTTACGCCGCGCCCGCCGGCGGTTGAAAAAAAACGGCGAAGTTTCCTTCCGTATATTTAGCCCGGCGTCTGACCAGGCGCCGGCATTGCTTCAGGAGTTTATGGAAGTCGAACATCGCAGTTGGAAAGGTGAAAATCAGAGTTCCCTTCTCAGCCGCCCTGTGCTGGCCCGTTTCTTTTCGGAATATACGCTCCGCTCCGCTCAAAAAGGTGTGCTGCGAATGGCCTTTTTGTATGTCGACCGGAAACCGGTTGCAGGCTTGTTGGGCGTCGAGGAGTTTAACCGGTTCTGGGTCCTGAAAATCGGATATGATCAACGTTATGCCAACTGTTCCCCGGGGATCCTGGTCATGCACGAGGTTATCAAATATGCCTTTGAACAGGGGCTGGAAAGATTCGAATTTTGTGGGTGGGACGCTCCCTGGATGCACATGTGGACCAAAGAAACCCGGGCTTACCTCTCGCCGCTGATTTACTCATTATCCTTGCCGGGCATGATGGTGTTGATGAAAGACCTGTCCGGCTATATAGCTAAAAAGTTTCCGGTGCAGGAATACTTGCGTCTTAAATCGACAGGAAAGGGCAACTAAAGTGCGGCGTCTCAAGAACCAACTCTTTAAAAAATTAGCAGTGGGCTACATTGTCGGTTCCTCGGTGAACGACGCCCAACAAGCTTGTCTAAGCGCCCGGGAGCAGGGGTGGGCGGCAACGATTTGTCCCTGGAACTCTTCCGGGGCGGAACCCGGCCAGGTTGCCGCTGCTTACCTGGAAGCGCTCCAGGCCATTAGCGAGCTAAACCTGGATGTTTATCTTTCCATAAAAGTACCCGCCCTGGGGTATGATTTTGAACGGGTTAAAGATATTCTTCTGGAGGCAAAAAAGTCGCACATCCGCATTCATTTTGACGCCCAAAACCCCGCCTCTGCGGCGCCGACCTTTGCTATTCTGGAAAAATCACTTTCCCTTTATACGAATCTCGGTTGCACCCTGCCTTCCCGCTGGCAGCGGAGTGAAGCAGACGCCGAACGCGTCATTGAATACCGGATCCCGGTGCGGATTGTCAAAGGGCAGTGGGAGGACCCGGATGCGCCCAAACTTGATCCGGCAGCCGGATACCGGAAATTAGTTACCCAACTTTCCGGGAGGGCCAAATTAGTGGCGGTAGCTTCGCACGATTTCAAATTAGTGAAATCTTCCTTACGGCGCTTACGGGAAACTCAAACTCCCTGCGAATTGGAGCTTCTTTACGGGTTGCCGATGAAACCGATATCGATTGCCCGGGAAGAGTCGGCGCCGGTGCGCATTTATGTTCCCTACGGCCACGCCTGTTTGCCCTATGGATTATCGATGATGATCAAGCGGCCGGTCATCGCCTGGTGGATGATTCGCGACATATACCTGGGCAACCGGCTGCGCCTGCCCTGAGCCGCCGCATCAGAGGGTCCGGAAACCTTCCCCCATAATCTCGGTAACATCCGTAGCGATGACAAACGCGTGCGGATCGTACTGGCGGATAATGTCGCGGGCTGTCCGGAACTGGTCGTAGCGCATCACAATCATCAGTAAATCCTGGCGTTCCCCCCGGGCGGCGTTGATGGCCGGGATGATGCTGGAGTCGCTGCACACCTCCCGGGTGAGGTGCTCCCGAATGCGTTCCAGCTCCGGAGAGATGATCAACAGCTTTTTGTAGCTGTACATCCCGAATGTTAACGAATGCACGGTTTTGGAGAGCACGTAAATCCCCAGTGCGGAGATCATAGCCTGTTCCGGCCCGATGACCACCAGTCCCAGCAGGATGACCACGGACTCCACGTACATGACGCTTTTCCCGGGTGGGATCTCAAATCTGCGGGTGATGATCTCCGCCAATCCCACCGTGCCGATGAAGCTGTAGCCGTTGGAAAGGATCAGGCTGATGCCTGCCCCGGCTAAGATGCTTCCTCCCAGGGCCATTAAAATTAAGTTTTGGGAGATCAGGATATCGTTCGTCCATCCTGTGGAGAGTTGCACCAGGGCGGTAAAGGTCAATGTGGTGATGACACCTTTCAAAACTTTCCGGCGACCCAGGAAATAGAATTGCACCACAAAGAAGAGCAGGGAGATCAGCAGGATGATTACACCCAGATAATCTCCGTAGTGCGGCCCCAGGTAGTTGACCACTACGATGGCCAGCCCGGGCACGCCGCCGGCAAAAATTGCCATCGGTTTAAAAAATAAATTTACCGCCCCGGCCAGCAGCGCCGCGCCTAAAATCATTCCACCTGCTTCCAAACCCTTTTTTAACATCTTTAAAATCCTTATATTTAATATGACGATTTCGTGTGCTCCCAACAACATGACCTGCGCTACAAACATACGAAAAAAATGAAGAGGATCGTTCTGCTCGATGAAATTTTTTGCTGCCTCCGGTGTTCTGTGCCGGGAGCAATGTTTTTGTTTAAAACGCCTGCGTGGAAGGGGGGAAGGGGTAAAAAAGCGGAGCTTTTCAGGAGATGTGCATTCCGTGCAGGCGCCTGGACCGAGCGAGGTTTTTGGCCGTAAAATTCTATCCTGAATAATTCACGAATTGAGATAAATATTTTCATATGGCCTCATAACTTGTTAAATTTTATTGAGTTAAAAAAAACAAGAAAAGGCGAGGCCATATGAAAAAAATGTTAGAGAATATTAGCTGCCATGATGACACAACA
>JAJRYW010000318.1 GCA_024275555.1 Calditrichota bacterium
ATCGAAGGGCTCAGCCCGGCGACCCGCTACGAATACACGGTACACTATGGCAGCAATCAACAACATTACTCTTTCCAGACCGCCCCGGCGCCGGGCTCCCGCACCCCCTTCAGCTTTGCTTACGCCAGCGACTCCCGCGCCGCACAGGGAGGCGGCGAACGGAATTTTAAAGGGGCCAACGTATACATACTTAAGAAAATAGTTGCCCTGGCCTATTCCCGGGGGGCCGCCTTTATGCAGTTTACCGGCGACCTGGTTTCCGGCTACCGGGAAGACTACCGGGAGATCGAACTGGAATACGCCAATTGGAAACGGGCCGTAGAACCGTGGCAGCGTTATATGCCGATCATCCCGGGAATGGGCAACCACGAGGCGGTCATACACACTTTTCGGGATCAGAACGGCAAACGGCGTTACCGTATCGACCGCTTCCCCTTCGAGGAGCAATCTTCCGAGGCTGTTTTTGCCCGGCAGTTTATCAATCCGGAAAACGGGCCGTTCAGTGAAGACGGCTCGCGCTACGATCCCAATCCCGACCGGATCGATTTCCCCTCCTACCGGGAAAACGTCTTCCACTACACTTACGCCAATATGGCCATGATTGTACTCAACCCCGATTACTGGTACGCTCCCCAGACCAGCCAGGTCCCTCACACCGGCGGCAACGTACATGGCTACATTATGGATAATCAACTGCGCTGGCTGGAAAAAACCATAGCAATGTATGAGCAGGACCCGCGAATCGACCACATTTTTGTCACCCTGCACACCCCCATGTTTCCCAACGGCGGCCATGTACACGATGACATGTGGTATCACGGCGACAATTCGGTGCGCCCCTATGTTGCCGGGAAGCCGGTGGAGAAAGGCATCATCGAGCGGCGCGACGAGTTGCTGGATGTGCTGGTGAACCGCAGCCAAAAAACGGTAGCGGTGCTGACCGGCGACGAGCACAACTACAACCGGCTGATTCTTCCGGCCGGGACGCCTCCCATTTATCCGGAGGAATGGGAGAAGCCGCGCCTGAGGTTAAAACGCCCCTTTATCCAGATCAACAACGGGGCGGCCGGGGCGCCCTATTACGCCCGGCAAGAGACGCCCTGGTCCCGGCACGTGCATGGCTTTACCACCCAAAACGCGGTGGTCTTGTTCCACATCGATGGAAAGAAGATAGAAATGGAAGTGCGCAACCCGGATACCCTGGAAGAGATAGAACGGGTTCAATTACGCTAATCACGGCGCTCCGAAAATAGCGACCGGGTTGACAATTTCCTCCCAAACCCATACCTTTTGCCATGTTTAGCACGCTGGACTGGATCATCATCCTCATCTACCTTCTCTTTGCCTTTTCGGTGGGTGTCTTTATGACCCGCCGGGCCAGCGCCGGCTTAGCTTCCTATTTTACGGCGGACCGTTCCCTGCCCTGGTGGTGGCTGGGCACTTCCATGGCGGCTACCACCTTTGCGGCCGATACACCGCTGGCCGTGGCCGGGATTGTCGCCAAAGACGGTATCGCCGGCAACTGGTTCTGGTGGAGCTGGATTTTCGGCTTTGTTGCCATTACCGTCTTTTTTGCCCTGCGCTGGTCGCGCAGCGGGGTACTGACCGATGTGGAATTGATCGAACTGCGCTACGGCGGCCGCCCGGCCAGCATCCTGCGCGGCTTTAAGGCCTTTTACATGGGCGTCATTATCAATTGCATCATCCTGGGCTGGGTGTTCCGGGCCATGAGCAAGATTACCACCCCCTTCATTCATTGGGAAGATTTGCTCAGCCCCGCCGCCTACTCCCGCCTGACCGCCCTGTGGCCCTCTTTCCTGATTTTTGACAATTTAAACAACACCCTCACCGTGCTGATCATTTTCCTGGTCGTGGTTGCCTACAGCAGCATGGGCGGCATTCGCGGGGTGATTTTGACCGACCTGTTTCAATTTACCCTGGCCATGTTAACCGCCATCCTGTTTGCCGTCCTTGCGGTCGATTACGTAGGAGGCATGGACAATTTGCTGCAATCGCTGCAATCGCTTTATCCCCAGAAATCTGACGATATATTGCGTTTGATGCCCCACTTTGACAACGCCCTGCTGCCCTTCGAGGTGTTTCTGATTTTTGTGGGGATGCAGTGGTGGGCCCGCTATAACTCCGACGGTTCCGGCTACCTGGCCCAGCGGATGAACACCGCCCGCACCCCCGCCGACGCCGAGAAAGGAACGCTCTGGTTCACCCTGGCCAATTTTTGCCTGCGCACCTGGCCCTGGGTGGTGGTCGGCCTGGTAGCGCTGGTGGTCTTTCCCCTGGACGACCCGGCGCGTTTTCACGCCCTGGGCGCCAGCTTAGACGGCGACCGCGAGATGGGCTACCCGGTGCTGATGAAGCTGATTCTCCCCTCCGGATTGCTGGGCTTAACTTTTGTCAGTTTGATGGCCGCCTTTATGAGCACGGTCGACACCCACATCAACTGGGGGGCCAGCTACCTGGTAAACGATGTCTACAAGCGCTTTCTGCGTCCCCGGGCCGGCGACCGGGAACTGGTCTGGATGAGCCGGCTGAGTGTGGTGTTCATTTCCATGTTGGCAATTTCCATCGCTGCCCAGGTAAAATCCATCGAAAACGCCTGGAAATTTTTAGTCGCGATGGGCGCGGGGTTGGGACTGCCCCAACTGCTGCGCTGGCTGTGGCAGCGCGCCAATGCCTGGACCGAGATCGCCGGGATGGTCATCGCTTTCTTCAGTTCCATTATCCTCTACCCGCTCTACCCGGAAGTGCGTTCGGAATACCTGATGTTCTGGATCATCCTGCTCAGCAGCGCCGGCGCCATTGCCGCCACACTTCTGACGCCCCCCGTGGAGCAATCCGTGCTGGAAGGCTTTGCCCGGAAAACCGGGGCGATTGGGTTTTGGAACGGCCTGCCCGACCCGGCCCGACCCCGCCGGGAATTGATCTCCCGCTTATGGCTGTGGGTGCTGGGCGTAATCACCACTTTCTGCGGTATGTTTGGGATTGGCTACCTGATTTTGCTGCAATGGACAGTGGGCAGTATTATGGTGGTCATCGCCGGAATCTGTTTTGGGGGGATGCTGAGGGGAATGTCCGGGGATATCGATTAGCATTTTATCTCACAAACTCTACCATGTCGGTAGTAGTTGCACTCGATAAAGAGAATAAAAGAAGAAATAAATTTATGGCGGTTTCTTTCCCGGCTTACAAATATGTGGTATATTGTATATACAAGTTATCATTTGGGGAGAAGGCATGAAAACTCAACTTATAATCCGTTTGGATCCGGACACCAAAGCCCGCCTAAGCCGTTTAGCCCGCACCGAAGGTAAAAGTAATAGCCAGCTCATTCGGGAATTGATAGAGAATTACCTTCAAGAGCGGGATATGGCTGGCTATATCGATGATCTATGGAACCGTGTAGAAGGTAAACTCACCGAAAGGGGGGTGAATCACACGGATATTGAAACGGCTATCCGGGATGTGCGGGGTTACGGTAAATGAGGAACTCATTTCCCCGCCCGCTCCAGCACCTCCGCAAAATGCAGGGCCTTAACAGGGATGTTGTGCCGGTCTAAATAGGCTTGCAAGTGCATCAGGCAACTGACATCCGTAGCAATTAGGTATTCCGCGCCGCTCTCCTGAATCCACCCCGCTTTATTCTCCGCCATAGCTATGGAAATGCCCGGGAATTTTACCGAAAAAACGCCTCCAAATCCACAACAGGTATCGGATTGCTCCATCTCGACCAGTTCCAGATCGGCAATGCTGCGCAGCAGCTGGCGAGGCCCCTCCTCCACCCCCAGTTCCCGGAGGGCGTGGCAGGAATCGTGGTAGGTAACCCGCGCCGGGAAACGCCCCTTCCAGGCATCCACTTCCAGCACCTGATTCAAGAATTGGGATAGTTCAAAAATACGAGATGAGAGGCTCTGCCAGGATGTTTCCGAAGCGCTGCCGGCCAATAAATCCCGGTAATGCAGCTTGACCATGCTGACACAACTGCCGGAGGGGGCAACGATGTATTCGGCCTCGGCAAAGGTTTTAACAAAATGTTCGGCGATGGGCCGGGCCTGATCCCAGTAGCCGCTGTTATAGGCCGGCTGGCCGCAGCAGGTTTGTTCCGCGGGAAACTTGACCCGGCAGCCCAGGTGTTCCAGAATGCGCACGGTCGCAACACCCACCTGCGGGTAGAGTTGATCGACATAACAGGGGATAAAGAGATGCACGATTGGCTTCATAGATAGAACAGCCCTGTCTCTTGTGCGGCGGATCAGCTTTTTTTCAGTTCCGGCGCTTTCAGCAGATATGCGTAGATAAAATCATCAATCTCCCCGTCCATCACCCGCTGGATGTCGCCGGTCTCATGGTTGGTGCGATGATCTTTGACCAGGCTGTAGGGATGGAAGACGTAAGAGCGAATCTGATTTCCCCAGCCGATCTCGGTCTTACTGTCTTCTAATTCCTGCCGTTTGGCTTTTTCTTCTTCCAGCCTTTTTTGATAGAGGCGGGCCATCAGGATTTTCATGGCGTTGGCCTTGTTCTTGTGCTGGGAGCGTTCGCTCTGGCAGGTGACCACAATCTCGGTAGGGATATGGGTGATGCGCACGGCGGAGTCGGTGCGGTTCACGTGCTGACCGCCGGCGCCGCTGGCCCGGTAGGTGTCTATCCGCAGATCGTTGGGATCGATTTCGATCGCGACATCATCCTCGATCTCCGGCAGGACAAAGATCGAGGCAAAAGAGGTATGGCGGCGGCCGTTGGAATCGAAGGGCGACACCCGCACCAGCCGGTGCACTCCCACTTCGGATTTCAGAAATCCATAGGCGTACGGCCCTTTAATCTCAATGGTGGCGCTTTTGATTCCCGCTTCATCGCCGGGGAGAATATCCAGGGTGTTGGCTTTAAACTTATGCCGCTCGGCCCAGCGCAGGAACATGCGCATCAGCATCTGCGCCCAGTCCTGGCTCTCGGTGCCGCCGGCCCCGGGGTGGATGGTCAGGATGGCGTTCTTGGGGTCCTCCGGATCGGAGAGGAGGCCTTTCAGCTCCAGCTCTTTAACAGAACGAAGCAATGCTTTACTGCCGGCATCAACTTCCTTTAAACTGGCCTGATCCTCGCCTTCCCGGGCCATTTCCAGGAAGAGTTCCAGGTCTTCCAGCTCCTGGTAATATTTTTTCCACTCCTCCACTTTTTCCCGTTTCAGATTCAGTTCTTTTAAAATCTGCTGGGCTTTTTCCGGGGAATCCCAGAGATCGCCGGCGGAGGTTTTTTCTTCCAGGCCGGCAATCTCCTTTTCTAAGGTCGGGATATCAAAGATACCCCCGGAGGTTTTCCAGGGTTTCCCGGGAGATGTTTAATCGCTTAACGATGTCTTCAATCATATTTGCCTCGTTTTCTTGTACAACCCTCGCCAGTCCGGCGTTTATTTCAGGTTAATCTTATAGATCGATTTGACCTCTTTGGCGCCGAAATAGTGTTCCAGGATTTCCGAACTTTTATGTTTCTCCATGGCCATAATCGCCGCGCCGGTTTTGCACATCCCCACGCCGTGGCCGTGGCCGGCGCCTACAAAAGTAAAGGAAATCGGGGTTCCGGTTTCATCCAACTCCCGCTCGACTAAGAAACAGGAGCTGGGCAGGTAGTCGTGGGCCAGGGCCTCGCGGATATTAAATTCACCGCGAATCCGGTAGTTTTTCAGACTGCCGATCAATTCGATTTCCATGAGGCGGCCGGAGCATCCCCGGGTGATGGGAATAATCTCGAACAGAATCCCGATGTCTTCCCCGGTTTTTTTGCGGATGATTTCTTCCAGCTCCCGGCGGGAATAATCCATTTCCCAGCGGAAATATTTTTTGACTTGCTCCAGCGAGGGAGGCAGTTTACGTCCTTTTAAATTGCTCCAGGTGTCCGGGCGGGAGAGGATCCATTTGCGCACCATATCCTCGTCTTGCAGGGAAGTAAAGTCTTCGGGGACTGTGTGCCAGTCGTAGCGCCCTTTAAAGATGGGTTCATCGCCGTTTTCCCGCACGCCGTAGCCGTCTTCGGTGTGGCCGCCGCAGATCAGGTGGAAAGGCGTATCGCTGATGCGGTTTCCGTTGAACATCACCTGGCCGGCGGTTTTCAGCACCGCTTTTTCGATGGTCTCATCTTCGAAATCATCCCCGAAATAACGTAAGGTCTCCCCGGTGTGGCAATAATCAAACGGGTCGCCCAGGCGGCGGTGCCCGATCCGGGCCATCGCCTCGCTGCGGGCCACGATAGCTAAACTTTTATAGAACTCCAACGGCAAACCGCTGCCGGCTTCAGAATACAACACCCGTTTCAGGTAGGTTTCCAGGGGAACTTCACTAACCCCCCTTAAATTGCCCTGATTATCGAACCGAAATTCAATCGTGCCGTTAAACACCAAATCGCGGGAGTGTTCTTTTTGGAGAATGTCATCGAAGCTGCGCACACCAAAGATTTTGGTTTTGGTTTCCACATCGGCCGGGACAATCCGCACTACATCGGTGACATCGGCGGATTTTTCATACTCGGCGTCGAAGATTTCCAATTGCCCGCCGGGCTCCTGGGTGGTCTCTTTGTCAACATAGGGGATAAAATCAGGCTGAAAGCGCTTGAACTCTCTCCGGGCGGCCATCTCCGAGGGATAGCTACCGACCGTGACAACGTATTTAATGTTGGTGTTTACCCGGCGCTCGCCCAGGTACAGATCGGCGCCCAGTTCTATCATTTTGGCCGTCGGATCAATTTTTTGGATTTGCTCCAGCTTTTGCTCCGCCTGGGCTTTATGATAAGATTCATAGACAATTAAAAAATAATGTTCTTTACCGGGTCGACTTTCTTTAATTTTGACCCGCCATTTCAAGTCGGATTCTACATTGGAGATCAATTGATTGCCTTCCCGGTCCATCACCGAGAATTTACCCATGACGCGAAAGTCGATATACTCCTGGCCGTTAAAAATTCCGATTCGGAAGACCGGTTGCCCATCATGCGTTTTCAGATCTTTACGTGTGTTGTTTCCCATATCAGGTCTCTTTGTTTTTTAGCGTTATACATTCTTGCTAAATAGCTAAGCAATTTAGGATAATTTTCCACATAAATCAAGACGTTGCGACCCGGAATCGGCATATTTTTAAAAAAAATTGCTACTCTTTCAATTTGATTTTACAATCGCATTATATTAATATGCTCAATTCAGGGCGAGGAATACGTTTTTGAGGCGACTTCGATACAGTACATTTCTCTTATTTACGCTTTTGTTTATAAATAACTTAAGCGCACAGCTACAAGAAGCGGAGACCGCGACCTTTGGCGATCGGCTTTCCATCGGCATGCTTGCCGATAAACCGATTGAGCTGAACCCGTTTCAGGTCGACACGCCGCTCCAGGGAGAAATTATCCAGCTTATTTTTGGCTACGGCCTGGCCAAACGCCCGGATAAGTACGCCAATCCGCCCGATCTGATTGCAAGATATTTCCCGGAGCCGTCCCGCAAAAAACCGACCGTCTGGCGCATGATGCTGGACCGCAACATCAATTTTCACAATGGCATTAACCTGCGCAATGCTGATGTGATTTTCACCTTCGAGCTGATCCGCAAATACGGGGGGCACATTCTCAACCGGCCCCTGGCGACCGAGAACATCAAATCCGTCTCGGGACGGGGCGACCTGGAAATAATTTTTGAGCTCTACAAACCCGATCCGGATTTTGGCCAGAAAATTTCCAGTATTCCCATCATTTCCAAAAGTTATTACCAGGAGGCGCTGCAAGACGGCTACGAGGTCTTCCAAATCAAAAAACCCCTGGGAATGGGGCCGTTTGTATTCGATTTCCGCACCGAGAACAAATTGGTGCTCAAATACCACCCCCACTACTACACCGGCCGTCCTTTTCTGGATCAGGTCACCATCCATTTTTTCAATGATGAACAAGCCCTGATGGATGCGCTGGTCAACGGCGAGGTGGATTACATCGAATTGCCGGACCGGCACAACACCACCCGTTTGCATGAACTGCTGGGGAAGAAGCTGACCGTCTTCACCATTCCGCGGCCGGAGCGCAAATTATTTACTTTGCTGTTCAACGTAAACACTCCCCCGCTTTCCGACCCGGTTGTGCGCCAGGCCATTTCCCGGGCCATTAACCGCAAAAGTATTATCGATAAATTTATGTCCGGCATCGGTAAATCCGCCGCGACCCTGATCCCCTCTACGAACCATTATTATGAGCGTTCCATATTCGATAAAGACCGTTATTCTCCCAAAGAAGCGCTGCAATTATTGAAGAAGGCCGGTTGGGAGCTCAACCGTCAAACCAAGGTCCTGGAGAAAAACGGGCGGCCGCTCTCTTTTAGCGTGTATTTCCGGCGCAATTCCGATTTAGAGATCAACATTGCCCGGGCCATTAAAATTGATTTGAGCGAAATCCACATCGATGTGCAGCCGGCCCCGGTGGAAGGCCGCGACAAGGATCGCTTCCTGAACCGCAGCGCCTACCAGTCCATGATCTACGCCTATAGTTATGATGAGCAGTATCTCTACCAGGCCTTCCATGAGTTTTTCTTCCAGGTTCTGGGGGCCTCGCAGTCGCAGCCGAACTATCGCAATCGCTACCTGAGCCGTTTGTTCCGGTTGGCCCGCAATAAATCCAGCTATCATACCAGCATCTATCAGCGTTTTCAATCATTTGTACACAAGGAAAATCCGGCCCTGTTTCTCTTCTTCGATGAACGCATCCTGATCGGGGTGAACAGCCGCTTCCGGCAAGTGCGCACCACTTTTCGGCGCGGCAACCGTCTTTACTACCGGTTGAATCCCATCGAAAACTGGTATGTACCCAAAGGGATTCAGAAATAGACCTTATTACAAACTAAGTTTATATTACTACATAACTTATGTCATTTCGAACGAAGAGAGAAATCTGTTAACACTCAAAACTTTATCTTTAATTTACAATTATTTTAGCAAATTTAATGTCGAATACGCACAAATTTCTCTCCCCGTCCCTGGAGTTCGTGGCAACGCCATCCCGCGCCAACGGCGCCACGTTGTGGTTGGGA
>JAJRYW010000319.1 GCA_024275555.1 Calditrichota bacterium
ACACAGATTTCTCTCTCCGTCCCTGGAGTTCGAAATGACAGTGGTTTTTTAAAGTTAATAATTACAGTTCTTTAAAAGGTAATAAGGTCTAATTACAGAACTGATGTCATTTCCTGCCTGCGGTAGACAGGCGAACTCCGGGGATGGAGAGAGAAATCTGTAGCCAGTCGACGCTATATTTGCTGAAATACCTGAAAGTCAATGAGAAGTTTCGAGTGTGAATAGATTTCTTCTTCCCGATGAGTCGGGGAAGTCGCGGCAACGCCATCCCATTGGGAAAATGACACAAACAAGCTAAACACATACACTTAGCCAGGAATAATATCTAATAAGACGCCCAATATTTCTTGGGATAATCAAAGCGCTTCAATGTTCCCACCTGCTGCTTAATCTCTTTCCAGTGTTCCACCGGTAATTCCAGGTAACATACCGCGCAGGTAGGAACATTGCTGATGAATTGGTCGCCCAGCCAATTTACCAACTCCGTTAAACCGGGATTATGCCCGACCAGAAACACGGTCTGGTATTCATCCGGTAATTCTTTAATCAGGTTAGATAAGGTATCGCGGTCGGCCAGGTAAATTTCCGGATTGCAGACAATCTCTTCCCTGGGAAAACCAATCTCTGCGGCAATTTTTTTAGCGGTAACGATAGCCCGTTTTGCGGGAGAGCTTAAAAAATAATCCGGAAGGACGCCGCGTTCTTTTAGCAGCGCTCCCATCAGCGGGGCGTCATGTTTTCCTCGTTTATTGAGGGAGCGCTCAAAATCGGGCAGATCCGGATGACTCCAACTGGATTTTGCGTGGCGGATTAGATAGAGTTTTTTCATGCTTTTAAACCGGCTTTTGGTGCAACCTGGAATAGTACTGGAAAGAGATATTCTACATGGTCACTTTGTTTAAAATTGAGGATTTTATGATGTGAATTGTTTCCTGTTCGAACATTTTGTAAAATACGCCTTCGTCAAGATTTTTTTGGATCAAATATTGTCGGAATATGAAAAAATTTTTTGCCATTGCCAAAATTGATAACTCCTTCATTGTCAGCGCGGAGGACGAACCGGCCCTGCAGGTGCAGATTGATCAGATCCGTGATCGCCATCCCGCTTACTACCGAAAACTTGTAGCGCCGGGCTATTACGTGGTAGAGGCCGCCAGCATTGCCGAAGCCAAAGCCCGCAAACACGACCACCCCACCTTTGATCTGCCCTTGTTCAAGAAATCATCCCATTAACCGGGGGAATTCCTGCCGCTTTTTAATTCCGGGAATGTTGAAAAACTTCCTGCTGCGGAGCGTTTCCCCGGCTTCAGGCAATCTCATCCACTAAGCGCTGGATAATGTCCAGGGAACTGACCCCTTCCGCTTCCGCATTAAAATTGGCAACGATGCGGTGGCGCAGCACCGGCAGCGCACAAGCTTTCACATCCGCTTCCGAAGGGGTGAAGCGGCCTTGCAGCGCCGCCCGGGTCTTGGCGCCTAAGATCAGGTATTGAGAGGCGCGCGGCCCGGCGCCCCAGTTGATCCACTCTTTAATAAATTGGGGCGCTTCCGGGTAGCTCGGCCGGGTGTGATTGGCTAAACGCACCGCGTATTCAATCACGTTATCCGCCACGGCCACTTTGCGCAACACCTGCTGCGCGTCAATGATTTCTTGGGCATTCATCACCTTTTGCAAATCCGCTTTGTAATCGCTGGTAGTGGATTTGACAATATCAATTTCTTCCTGAAAAGAAGGATAATCGATCCAGAGGTTGAACATAAAGCGGTCTAATTGCGCTTCCGGCAGCGGATAGGTGCCCTCCTGCTCGATAGGATTCTGGGTCGCCAGCACAAAGAAGGGCTCATCCAGGTGCATATCTTCCCCGCCGGCGGTGACTTTATGCTCCTGCATGGCTTCCAGCAGGGCCGCCTGTGTTTTCGGCGGGGTGCGGTTGATCTCGTCCGCCAGAATAATATTGGCGAAGATCGGGCCGCGGATAAAGCGGAAACCTTTGACGCCGGTCTCCCGGTTTTCTTCAATAATCTCGGTGCCGGTGATGTCCGAAGGCATCAAATCCGGGGTAAACTGGATGCGGTTGAATTTCAAATCCAGCACATCCGCCAGGGTGTTGATCAGCAGGGTTTTGGCCAATCCCGGCACGCCGACAATCAGGCAGTGCCCCCCGGAGAACAGGGAGATCAATAGCTGCTCGATGATCTCATCCTGCCCGATAATAACCTTGTGTATTTCGGCAACAATTTTTTGGTACAGCGAAGAAAGATTTTCCAGTAATGCCACATCCTGATCCGAAGGGTGTTTAACAGCGTCCATTGATTCCTTTTCCTGTTTTGTGTGAAGGTAGCAGATATTATATCACCGATGGGCCGGATTGCAAATCAAAATAAAAATTGACCCGTTTTGGGGATGGACACGGGCCGCCTGTGGAGAAATAAAAGCACTTGCGACTCCCCTCCCCCGCTTCTATTTTTCCGTCATGGTTCGGTTAATTGTACACGGCGGCGCCTGGAATATTCCCGAAGAATATCATCCTGCCCACGTGCAGGGAGTGCGCCGGGCAATTGAGACTGTCTATCCGCGGCTAAAGGAGGGACAATCCGCCCTGGACGCTGTGGAGGCCGCCGTGGCTATGCTGGAGGCTGATCCGACCTTTGACGCCGGGCGGGGAGCGTTTTTGAATGAGCGCGGCGAGATCGAGCTGGACGCCCTGATCATGGATGGCGCCTCATTGGACTTTGGCGCAGTCGCGGCAGTGCAGAATCTTCTCCACCCGGTGTCGCTGGCCCGGAGAATTATGGAAGAAAGCGAACACTGCTTCTTAGTCGGCGCCGGGGCGCAGGCGTTTGCCCGTTCACTCGGTATCCCGGAGCTCAAACCGGAAGAGTTGCTCACCGAGCGAGAACTGGAATTTTACCGGGCCGTGCGGGATGATCCCCATTTTAAGCCGCACCATCCCTTTCAGGACGGCCCCCGGGGAACCGTCGGGGCGGCGGCATTGGATTGCGCGGGTAACATTGCAGCGGCAACCTCCACCGGGGGCTCGCCCCGCAAGCTGCCCGGCCGGGTCGGCGATACACCGGTAGTGGGCGCAGGGGGCTATGCCGACAACCGGCTCGGCGGCGTCTCGGCAACCGGCTGGGGAGAATCGATCATGAAGGTGCTGCTCAGCAAGACCGTCTGTGACTTATTCCACACCCACACCGCCGGCGAAGCCGCCCGGCGCGGCATCTCTATACTGGCAACGCGGGTGCAGGGGATGGGCGGAGTCGTCGGTATCCACAAAAACGGCGATTACGCTGTCGCCCACAATACACCCAAAATGGCCTTTGCTTATGCCGGGGAGGACGGGAGTATTGTCGCCGGGATTGAGAGTCGTTTACGAATTTGAATAGCGTACCTCGCGACACAGCTCCGGCTGTGTCGTGCACACCGGGAGGCTCTGCCCCACATGCTTGTGGGCAATTGCGCCCGGGTTGATACTTGAAGCCGAGCCTCAGACAAGCATGTCAGCGTGGAGCACTGGGGCGAGGAAACAACCCAAATGGGACGGCAAACGTTGTCAGGCGCCGCAGTTTGAAAACGATGTAAAACAAAATCACATATCCTATCAAAACCGGGAAAACCAATGAGGCTCCATCCGTTTTTTAAGACCCGAGGTTACGCACTTTCATCTTTCTGCTTATGAAAACACTGAATTGTGAGTTACGATGCCAGGAAACCCTTCTGTCTGGCTGAACTTTCGGCGTGAGCGTTCGACCAGAATAAACGACGTTGCCACATTGCCGCGGGGCTCCAACGGAGCAGGCAGACAAGCTCAGGGCGACATAGAAACGCTTAAATGTAAAAACGAGACTCAACAACCAAACGTTCACGGTTAAATAGGATGTGAGCGCTTAACAAACCAGGTAATTTACACTTCACAGAGGGAAAACCGCATAACATCAGTGAAAACTATGAAAACAAAATTCAGATTAACCCTGATTATTTTAGGAATAGCATGCCTGCCGCTCCAGGCAAGCACCATTTTAGCATCTTCATTCGGCTGGAATGGGATCGATGACACGCAGGCTTTATACGATGCATTTACAGCAAATGCAGATACTCTTATTATTGATTTACAGGTTGGCGATTGGATTTCCGGGCCCCTGATTTTTGATAACACGGTGAATAACAAAGTAATTATCTTTGAACGGAATGTTAAGATTGCTGCTCTGGCGGGAGGATTTGACGCGTACTTATACAACGGACTGCTTACCTTTATCAATTGTTCAGACGTTTCTCTTATCGGATATGGGGCCGTATTGCAAATGAACAAGGAGGAATACATTGCACTAAACGACAGCAGTGAATGGCGGCATGTAATTTCTTTATCAGGATGCCATAACTTCAAGATATTCGGTCTGGAGCTTTTGGATAGCGGCGGCGACGGAATCGAAATAAGCGGTATTTGGGGACAACCGATTCCGAGTATGAATATTCACATCAGGGATTGCCGGATAGACAACCAATACCGGCAGGGAATCAGTATCACCTCGGCTCAAAATGTTCTGATCGAGCATTGCGAAATAACCAATACTTCCGGCGCTCCGCCGGCATTCGGTATCGATCTGGAGCCGGACAATGCGTTTGACGCCCTCAGCGGGATACGGATCAGGAATTGTCGGATAACCGGAAACGAGGGGGGCGGGATCCTTCTGGCCTTGTGGAAACTCGACCAGACCTCAAGCTTCGTCTCTGTGAATATATCGGATTGCTATATCGGTTCCAATCAGAATAAAGGTGTTGTTGTGGATGTTAATTCCAGCGGGCCGGTTTCCGGCAAGGTAACTTTTGAGAGGTGCATCATCGAGAATCAGCCCAGAAACGCGATTTTTTCCAACAAAAGAGAAGCGCTGGCGCTTCATTTTAAAAACTTGGTTATTCGTAATGTCGGCGCAGACAGCGGCCCCTTTGATATGCCGATATTCATTCAAAAACAATTTGACTATTCCGGATTTCCCCTGGGCAACATAACCTTCGCCAATATCCTTATTGATGATCACCTGTTTTCCCGCAATTTTATGAATATTAATCACTGGGGAGAAGCGCCGCAGGTGGAAAATGTAAGCGGCCATTTCTCCGTTTATAATCCCAACGGCGTAACATACCATATAGACCCGCCCCTGTTGAATGTTGATATCGTTGCCCAATCGCTTCCCTGGCTTCCCCTGGCAGAGCTAAATATTTTCACAAATGACAATACCGCTTTTGAGATGGGAGAAGACAGCAGCGCAACTTTCACCGTCAGTCGTACAGCTACAGGGCTATCATTTCCGCTGGGCGTGTATTTTGATGTCAGCGGTACTGCCGGAAACAGGCTGGATTACCATTTTTTTCCGGGGGCGCTGGTTATTCCGGCCAACCTTATCGATACCACTTACATCATTACCGCGATAACGGATGAGCTGGCGGAGCCCACCGAGACCATTGATTTGACCATTCACCCGGACCATCATTACTCCATTTCCAATGGAAATACACAATTGTTGATTGGCGACGTGATTCTTGGAATAAACACCCCGGAAAGGACTTCATTCGCTATTTTCCCCAACCCGGTGCGGAACTACCTCACTGTTCAAAGTGAGCGCAATGAATTCCGCAGCATTCACATTTACAACATCCTCGGACAATTGGTTGATACGATTCATCCGAATGAGTCTTTCAGGATAGATGTTTCTTGGTTAAGTTCCGGCGTATACTTTTTGTTGCTAAACTCGCCTTCGGGAAAAGTTGCGGTTCGGTTTGTTAAAGAATAGGCGCTCCTCGCGAGCATACCCACGTTTCAAGTATTCCCGGGAGATGGCTGCAATGGAGAGAACACAATCTATTCTGCGATTTCCGATCTGCGAAGTAAATTTCCGGCTGCCGTTCGCCGTTTGTAAATCGACAATCGCCGGTCGTAAATATTTTTGATTTCCGATCTGCGATTTCCGATCTGCGATTTCCAAAGTGGACTCCTGACTACCGCTCGCCGGTCGTAAATCGACAATCACCGCTCGCAAATATTTTTGATCTCCGATCTGCGAAGTGAATTTCTGGCTCCCGTTCGCAAATCATAAATCGACAATCGCCGCTCACAAATATTTTTGATCTCCGATCTGCGATTTCCGATCTGCGGAATGAACTTCTAGCTCCCGTTCGCAAATCATAAATCGACAATCGCCGCTCGTAAATCGACAATCGTAAATCGCAAATCGCCGGTCGCCAATATCTCCGATTTCCGATCTGCGATTCACGTTTTACGATTCACGATTCACAAGATGGACGCCCGGAAAAGACGCTGTGCATTGCTTTCT
>JAJRYW010000320.1 GCA_024275555.1 Calditrichota bacterium
GTTCCTCCTTGCCTGATGATGGAGTTTTAATTGACAACCGACCGCGGCAATCACGGCGGTGTTGAACTTAATGGCTCTCTGTTTGGCTCTCTGCTGCTCCCCAGCTTTTCCCCGGATTATTGCAGAGAGGCAATATTTTCTTCCACCAGGGAAAGCTGGGTCTGCAAATCTTTTAACTGATTCCGCTTTTTTTCCACGATATTTGCCGGGGCGCGTTCCACAAAATTTGAATTTGCCAGTTGTTTCTCCAGGGCGGCGATGCGTTTTTGCAGATTTTCCTGCTGATCGCGCAGCCGTTCCAACTCCTTATCCAGGTCCAGCACGCCGTCGACGTAAATTTCCATATCGCCCAGCACCGCCACGGCGCAGAGGTTGTCGCGCTCCTGGTCCGGGGAGATTTCCAGCGCATCCAGGTTTGACATCCGTTTGATATGATAACTCATCGCCTCCAGGCTTTGCAAGTCGGCGCCGTTGGCCTTCACCCGGGCGGAAAGCTTTTTGGCGTGGGGAACGGTGTACTTGTTGCGGATATCCCGGATGCGCCGCACCACTCCCTGCATCACCGCAAATTCGGCTTCCAGGTGATCATCTTCCCGCTCCGGTTGCGGCTGCGGCCAGGCGGCGGTCATCACCAGCCGGGACATTTCCAGCGGCGACTCAATGCCCCGCTCCGGGGCGCGTTCATTCAGCAACTCCCAAATTGCTTCGGTGATAAAGGGGATAAAGGGATGGAATAATCTTAACACCTGGTCCAGCACCGTCGCCAGCACCTGCCGGGCGGTAAATCCGCTCTCAGGATCGTTCATGCGCGGCTTGATCAGTTCCAGGTGCCAATCACAGAAATCGCCCCAGAAAAAATTCCGCGCGGCATTGATGGCCGCGGAGGGATTATAATTCTCCAATTGACGCTGCACCTCGGCAGTCGTCTTCGACAGGCGGGAAAGAATCCAGCGATCCTCAACCGCCAAATCCGTTTCGCTCAAGGGGCGGAAGGGCTGCCCGGAAAGGTTCATCATGGCAAAACGGGCGGCATTCCAGAGTTTGTTGCAGAAGTTTTTGCCCACCTCAAAGCGGTCGCTGATCACCTTGGCTGCGGGAATATCCGGCATGGTTCCCAGCACATCAAACTCCTTGCCGGTGGTGGGGCAGATGTAGGTAAAGACGCTGCGGCCGTGTTTGGCAGTGGCCAAATCGACTTTCTCCCCGGTGTAGGGAGAGATGGCCTGCACCGGCAGGCGAATATCCTGGGTGCCGGTCTGCATATCGCAGAGCACATAGCGCAGCGCATCGGTTCCATACATATTGATGATATCCACCGGATCAATCCCATTGCCTTTGGATTTGCTCATCCGCTCGCCTTTGCCGTCTAAAATGGTGGCGTGGATAAACACATCGGTAAAAGGCACATCCCCCAGGTTGTAGAGGCCGGTAATCACCATCCGGGCCACCCAGAGGGTGATGATATCCCGCCCGGTGACCAGGCAGGAGCCAGGATAGTAGTAGGAGAGCGTATCCGGCCGCCCCTCTGCAGAAGCCATGGGCGACTGGCCTTCTTCGATGGGCGCATCTTCCGGATTTGGCCATCCCAGGGTGCTGTGCGGCCAGAGCGCGCTGCTGAACCAGGTGTCCAGCACATCCGGGTCCTGGATCAGGCCCAGCTTTTCCAGTTCCCCGGCAAATTGCTCCTGCCCCTGCTCGGTGCGCAGACACACCTGCACCTCGTATAATGTTTTTGATTTGGGATCGGCGCTAACCGCCGCAGCTTCCTCCAGGGAATAGCGCTTATCATTGCTGTCAATGATCCAGACCCAGGCTTCTTCCGGATTCATTTTCTGCAGGGCGCTGGCCACGCCGGGCAGCACCTCGGCGGTAAATTCCCCGTGCCAGATGGGAATGCGGTGTCCCCACCAAAGCTGGCGACTGATACACCAATCGCGTTTTTCCGCCAGCCAATTGTAGTAGGTGTTCCGGTAACGCACCGGGTCGGGGTGGAAGGTGAGATTGCGTCCCGAGGGAGAGCGCCATTCCGGATCGACCGTATCCATGGCGGCCTGGGCCAATCCTGCTGCGCGGAATTCTTTCTCGGTGTCGCGGCCCATGACCACACCGCCATCCACATCGCCCATCCGCACAAACCACTGCTTGGAGAGAAACGGTTCGACGGGAGTTTTGGAACGGTCCGAGCAGCCGATCTCAATTTCGCGGTCTTCCACCGCCTCCAGCAATCCCTGCGCCTCGAGGTCGGCCAGCACTTTGTCGCGGGCCTCGAAGCGATCCAGACCTTCGTAGGCGCCGGCGTTGCGGTTCAAAGTGCCGTCGGTATTGAGGATGTTGATGATTCCGATCTCCTCCTGATGGCGCGACCAGACGTCATAATCGTTGGGGTCGTGCGCCGGGGTAATCTTTACACATCCCGAGCCCAGTTCCGGCTTGGCCCACTCGTCCAGAATCAGGGGGATTTCCCGCTCCTGTAAAGGAAGCAGCACTTTTCGCCCTTCTTTGGCCATCTTCACCAATATTTTTAGAACGGGCAGATGGCTTTCTTTGCGCGCTTCCAATCGCTTTATTTCCGCTTCGATGAGCGGCTTTTCCTTGGCCGGCGCTTTCTCCAGCCGCTCGGTCAGTTTATCAATCTGGTGCTGTAATTCCTGTTCGGGATCGGGATGGCAGGCCACCGCGGTGTCGCCCAACATGGTCTCCGGGCGAGTGGTGGCCACCA
>JAJRYW010000321.1 GCA_024275555.1 Calditrichota bacterium
CATGCCATTTGTTCTTGTCTGTAGCATGTTCCCCCTTTGGGAATGCATCGACTGTGTCGATGCAGCATCAACGCAGTTGATGCATTCCAAAACAAACAATAGAATCAGAAGCAACACGAGACCAACAAAAACAATCGTTATACAGCACTAGAATGTCGCTGCGTTTGTTTTCTTAATAGCCGTTCAGTTTCGATCAGCATTTCACACTTCACACTTCACACTTCACGTTTTATCCCTCAGATCACAGATTATCCGGAACCCCATCCCGGTTATTGTCTTTAATCGGATGGATCGAGTTTTTCAGGTTGTCGGTGATGCGGTTCTCGTCGGCCGGATTGAGGGGGTCTAAGACGCCGCCGGCGCCGTCGGAAAACCACGGCTGCGGATCGATCAAAAGAGTAACATTGGCCGCGCTGTTGAGCTCGTCCACCGAAAGCGGGGGCTGAAACTCATGACGCTGCTTCTCGTTGGCGCGGCTGCGAAAGACAAAGTCCGGCGAGGTTCCCTCGCTGTAAAAAACCGTTCCGCGGATGATTATACTGGAACGGTCTCCCTGCATAAACTCCTGAAACTCCGGCAAGCTTGTAAAGGGAGCATCCCGGGGATCGTTGGGGTCTAAGCGGTGCACCCGGAATTCTATCCGGGCGTAATTTCCGTAGGGCGCATCTGCAACACCGATTTGCGCCATGCTCCCATCCAAATTTAAAGGGACAACCAGCGGATCGCTGATAAAGTCAAGGCTGTCATCATCAACCGATTTAAAGCGGATGTTGCGCAGCAGAAACGAGGCCTCGCTGATCCGAATGGAATCAACGGCTGTTGTTTTAAAAGCGCTCCCGCCGTTTTTGGGGATGAGCACAGCGCTGCCGCTCTTCATAACACTTAAGCTTAGCTGGCCGGCGCCGTTTTCGTTTATCACCGTGGTGGAATTCTTGCTGCATGAAGAAAGTGCTGTAAAAAGACTAAAGAGCACGGCGGTCAGTAAAAGTGAAATTCTTTTCCGGGGCGTCATCTGTAGAATCCTCCTGTGGTTTGTTGGCCCTGATACTCGAGCGTCAATTACCGCGCCGGAACTTCCCGGCCGGCCTGGGACAAAATCCCTGCCCGCAAGCGATAATAGCTTCGCGGCCCGGCGGCCATAAGCGGCAGCCAGGCCCTTGCGATGATGTTGATGAATCGCTTGGTTGATAAACGCACCAAATGCTCACTGTTTTATGGCGCCGGAAGCAGTCGTTTCTAAAACGAGGTTGAAGACGGAAGAGTCGATCTCCACCAGCGGTTTGATTTGCTCATTGATACGGATATAGATACGGTCCCCGTAGCGTTGCAGCCGCCGCAGCAGTTGCTGAAAATGCTTCAAGTGCGCTTCCTGCAGTTCCTCCACCTGCAGGGTGATGGAGGAGGCGGTCTCTTCCAGCACGGTTTCTAAATGCGCCGCTGCACGGCGATAGAAACCCCGCCCCAATTCGCCTTTCAGGCGGATGGAAATATGGGTTGCGGCGTCTTTTACCTGGCTGAGCGAAAGCTCCAGAACCCCGCGGTGGAGCTGCCGGCGAAAAGCAATTTCCAGCCGCCGCAGGTAGCGCTGTGCTTTTTCATTTGCCTGGTCAAACTCCAGGATAAAATTGCGGGCCACGTAGTCGCGCATGGCCAGGCCGATAATCCAATCCTGGATGACAAGGGAGATAAGCCGGGGACGCGCCAGCGGTACAGAGCGGAGGAAATGATAAATCGCGGAAGGGCCGTTTTTTAAGAGACCTTTGGTAAACAAATTCTTTAAAATACGCAGCACCTCCGGCAGGGAAAAATCGCCCCCGTAGACGGGGCGGGTCAGGTAGCGAATTTTGTTGCGGATGCGCCGGGCGATGTAGCGCGGTTCCAGCAGGCGGTTGTAAAGCTGCTGATACCCGGCAATCAACTGATCGTAACTCATCTTTTTGGGAATGATGTTGGTGACCATCTTAACATTGTCAGTGTTGTCCAATTCGGTGATCAGGCGGCCTTCTTTCTCCAGGCGCTTGTAGAGGGGCGTTTTGGGAAGCGCGGTCAACAAGCCGATCATGGCCGCCTGGACGCCCGATTCTACGATAAACCGGAATTGCCTGTCGAACACGGCCGTGGTGTCATTATCAAACCCGACGATAAACCCGGCGAATATATCCAGGCCGTGCGCATAAATTTTGCGGATTGAGGTGATGATGTCTTCCCGGGTGTTTTGCAGCTTCCGGGTTTCTTTCAGACTCTCGGCGTCCGGCGTTTCAATCCCGATAAACACCCATTCAAAATTGGCTTTTCGGAACAGGGTCAGCAATTCCGGGTCCTGGGCCATGTTCAGCGATGCTTCGGTGCCGAAGTGAAAGCGATAGTTGTGCTTCCGCTGATAATCGGCCAGGTAAGAGAGCAGCTTTTTAGCCTGGGGCTTATTGCCGATCAGGTTGTCATCGACAAAAAAGGCGTTGCGAATCTCCAGTTCCCGCAGTTTATCCAGCTCCCGCCCGATTTGCCCGGGAGCTTTGGTGCGCGGCTTTCGGCCAAACATGACGATAATGTCGCAGAATTCACAGCGGAAGGGACACCCGCGCGAGAATTGCAGGCTGACCGAGCGGTATTTGCTGAGCTTCAGAAGATCAAAGCGCGGGGTGGGGGAATCCTCCAGGGAGACTTCCCCGCTCTCCCGGTAGAGCGGCCTGGGGCGGCCGCGCATCACGTCCAGGCAGAATTCTTTCCAGATATATTCCGCCTCCCCGGAGATGACTGTATCGGCGAGGCCCCTGTATTGTTCCGGGCAGAGCGAGGCAAAGCTGCCCCCGGCAACCACAAAGTAGCCGAGTTTGCGATAGTAGCTTAACAGTTCCTTCTGCCGCGGGAATTGAACCCCCATCCCGCAAATCCCGATAATGTCCGCCTGCGGATGAAGCGGAACCGTCTCAATGTTTTCATCGACAATTTGTACCTGCCACCCCGGGGGAGAAAGGGCCGCTACCGTGGCCAGGCCCAGGGGAGGATTGGTGGTGCGGACGCGGGGAGTGATGTAATCGGAAGCCCATTTAAAACTCCAGAAACTTTCCGAAAACCTGGGGTTGATTAATAGGAGTCTCATGGCATTACCTCGCTTTAAAGTAAGGGTGATGTGGTTTTAATCCCTTAAGCGCAGCAAACATCCCGATGAATGAATGAAGTAGAAGAGTGATGAAATTCGGTCAAAAATAAAATACTCAAAGAAAAGCGGATTCGCAATCTAATGAAAAAGAGTTCAAACGAACCGGGTAATAATAGACCTTATTACAAGCTAAGCTTATATTACTATATAACTTATGTCATTTTCCCGACCACAACGTGGCGTCGTTGGCATTGGCGCGGGATGGCGTTGCCACGAACGAAGAGAGAAATCTGTTAACACTCAAAACTTTATCTTTAATTTACAATTATTTCAGCAAATTCAATGTCGAATACGCACAGATTTCTCTTCCCGGCAAACCGGGATTCGTGGCAAC
>JAJRYW010000322.1 GCA_024275555.1 Calditrichota bacterium
AGCACGTGCTGGTGCACGAGATGGTGCACGCCTTCCAATTTGATTTGCTGGCCAATTACAACAACGCCGAGAACCGGTTTAACCCGCCGCTCTGGTTTGTGGAGGGGATGGCGGAGTATTTATCCATCGGGATGGACAACACCACCCGGATGTGGCTGCGCGACGGCCTGTTGCACAACAAGCTGCTCAGCATCGAGGAGTTGAACAGCACCTACGATATCCGGGTCTACCGGCTGGGCGAATCGCTCTGGCACTTCATCGGGGAGACTTACGGAAAAGACATGATTGGCAAGATTTTTAAAACGGCCCTCAAAAGCGGCAGCCTGGAGTTGGCCATCAAGCAGAATACCGGCAAAACCACACCGCAGTTAAGTAAGGACTGGCATGATTTTGCCCGCACCTTAGCCGCACCCGCCGATTCGCAGTTGGCAGACCTGGACGACCAGGCCGTGCAACTGACCCGGCGGGAAGGATATTTTCATCGCATGAACATTGTGCCGGCGGTCAGCCCGGACGGGAAGCATATCGCCTACCTGGCCAACAAGTTTTTAAAGGATGAGATTTACCTGCTCAGCGAAACCGCGCCGGGCCAGTACAAGAGCCGCCATGTCATCACCGGCGGAGAGAGCAAGCGCTTCGAAACGCTGCGGTTTTTCGAAACGACTCTCAGTTGGTCGCGGGACGGCCAACGATTGGCCTTCGTCTCCAAATCCGGAAAAAATGACGCCATCTACATTGTCGATCCCTTTAAGGGCCGGGTGTTGGATAAAATCATGTTTGATGATCTGAACGGCCTCCAGTCGCCCACCTTTTCCCCGGACGGCAAAGAGCTGGTTTTTGTGGGCCTTTCCGGGGGGATTTCGGATCTGTATCGATACAACCTTGCCGACGGCCGGCGCACCCAATTGACCAACGACCGTTACGCGGAACTGCATCCGCAATGGTCGCCGGACGGACGCCGGATTGCCTTCATCACCGATCGCGGTTCCGGGACCGATCTCAATCAGCTCTTTTTCGGCGACAACGACCTGGCTGTCTACGATCTCTCCAGCGGCCAAATCCGCCTGCTGACCGACCTGCCCGGCAACGTGATCAACCCGCAATGGTCGCCCGACGGCGCCTCCATTGTCGTGGTCTCGGATCACCAGGGCATTCCCAATATTTATGAACTGAACCTGGAAAGCGGTCAGCTTACCCGCATCACCTCGCTGAAAAGCGGCGTGGCCGGCGTCACCGACATCACCCCGGCCATAAGCTGGTCCGCCGACGGGCGCACCCTGGTTTTCTCGGCCTTTGATCAAAACAGTTGGCAGCTTTATAAGCTGAAACCGGACTTTTTACCGGCGGCAAGATTGCTTTCTTCCACCTCGCTCTCGGAACGCCAGGTGGAGAAAGAGGCCGCTGCCGATTCCCAGCAAGCCGCCGTCTTTCCGGTCAGGCAGCCGGCCGCAAAGCAATGGCTCTCGCCGCTGCCGGAGCCCAATGATTTTTACCGGGGCTACGCCCTGGCCGAGCAGCACCAAATCGAACGCAGAAAATACAGCAGAAAATTTATGCTGGATGCGGTGGTGGTCGGCGGGGGATACGACAGCTTTTTCGGGGTCAGCGGCGGCGCCCAGTTTCTCTTTAGCGATATGCTCGGCGATCAGAACATCTATTTCTCCAGCGGGTTGCGCTTCAACAGCTTCCTGCATTCCAACATGGCCCTTACCTACTTCGACCAGGGGCATCGCTTCAACTACGGTTTACAAGGTTTCCAATTTAACCAGACCTATACCCTGTACGGAACCTTCAACTCGACCGGGTATTTACGGAACACCTACCGGGGATTTAATGTCATGGGCGCCTATCCATTCAGCCGCTTCAGCCGGGTGGAACTGTCGGCCGGCTTAACCTGGGTGGATCAGGATTTGCTGATCGACACTTACCGGATTGGCGGCGTGGACCGGGAAACGATCAACCAGGCGACCTTCAACTACGCCCAGTTGGGCGGCGCCTTTGTGTTTGACAACACCGTCTACGGCCTGCTGGGCCCCGCCGGCGGGATGCGCAGCCGCTTCTCGGTGGAAACGGCTATGAATGATTTTCAGTTCACCAATTTTGTGGGCGATTACCGGCGTTACTTGCGGGTCAGCGGACGTTCTTTTCTGGCCTGGCGTCTGTTGGGCGCGGCAAGCATAGGCCGCGATGAGCAGGTCTTCGCCATCGGCGGGCCGTACACCTACCGAGGCGCTGATTACGAAGAATTATTCGGTACGAGGTTCTTTGTCAGCAACCTGGAATACCGCTTTCCCCTGCTGCCATTCTTAAAACCCGGCTACGACGTGTTCAGCTTAGCCGCGTTTTGGGACGCGGCGGCCGCCTGGGGGGTCGATACACCCGGTATTTCCAGCCGCACCTTCCAGCCCTTCAGCAGCCGGGGCGGCTTTCATTTGCAGGATTTAAACAGCGCCCTGGGAATGGCGATTCGCTTTAGCATGGGCTATTTATTGCTGCAATATGAGATTGCCTGGCCAACCGACTTGCAGCAATTTGATAAACCGATAAAAAAATTCTCTATCGGCACATTCTTCTAATTTGCATAACTCCTCCTCAAAGCTCAGCCGCTGCCGGAGAACAAGAGGTTCTTCGGCAGCGGCGTTTTGATTAAGTGGTATGGCAAATCGTGAAGTGAAAATCCAGGCTGAAAATACGGAATAAGGCAGGTGTGACGAAAAAAAATGGGTTGTCGCCCTGAACTCGATTCAGAGCCCCCGCGTGGGGATGCCGGGTCGCCGCCCGGCAGGACGGGGAGACCCACCGGAGGGAGAGTTGGATTTGAGGCAGAGCCTCAAAATAGGAAATCCAGCGCAGAGCACTGGATTGAGGAAA
>JAJRYW010000323.1 GCA_024275555.1 Calditrichota bacterium
GATAACGAACTCATCGCTTATACGGCGCCTGTTATGCCGGCGTTGTTGCCGCTGAAACCGCTGGTGGATGCCCGCCCGGATGAATTTGCCTCAGTGCAGATTCCTGCGCCGCTTTCACCGGCGCCCCCCATAGACGAAAAGGGGAGCGATTACCGTTACGCCGGGACAGGCTCAGCAGCGCCGGCGTTTAACCAGCCGCCCGCCCAATGGACATCGGTTCGGAACATCTTTGCCGATTACCCGGGGTTGCTCCGGCAATTACGCTCCCGGCTGGCTGTGCGGGACGGCCAGGTAACCGTTTTCCCGGGAGAAACCCTGGGACACTTCAGCGAATGGACCGGGGCGCCGATTCGTGAAATTCGCCGTTTGAACCGGTTGTCCCGCCGGGAAAAAATTTACAGCGGGCAAACCCTCCAATTGCCGGTGCAGCGTGCCGCCCGTTCTTCCTTCCTGAAAGCGCGGCTGGCCTATCACCTGAAGGCTATTCAAACCGTTTTAGGCGACCGGGGCAAAATTCGCCTGATTGAACACCGGGTTGTCCGGGGCGAGAATCTCTGGGAAATTGCGCATAAAAGATACAACTTCCCGGTAAATCTTTTGCTTTATTTCAATGATTTGAATAAATTAGAACAACTTTATCCGGGGGATATGCTTAAATTACCGGTTGTTTATAATTAGGACCGTATCTAAAGTATAATTAATAAAAGGAGAGCCTATGAAGATCAAAGAAAAAATGGAAGGCGATATTGCTGTGTTAACTGTTTCGGGGAATATGATGGGAGGGCCGGAAACCGCGGCGCTGCATGAGAAGGTGAAAAGTTTGATCGCAGAAGGCTTAACTAACGTGGTTATTGATATTAAAGGCGTAAAATGGATGAACAGCTCCGGCCTGGGAATCCTGATGGCCTGTATGTCCTCCCTCCAGCAGGCCGGCGGTAAAATGAAGTTAGCCAGCGTAACGGATAAGGTGAAGAGTATCCTGATGATTACCAAATTGATCGAATTGTTCGAGACCTATGAAAGCGCCGAGCGCGCCGTAGCAAAGTTTATGGAAGAAAAACGCAATCAGTAAAATTTGATTTGTACGAGTGCTTTAAAAAGCTCCCACTGGTTTCAGGGGAGCTTTTTCTTGTCTGAAACAGCAAAAACGATAACTGCTACTAAAATCCGAAACGGATCTTTCCGGGGCATGATCTTATCCGATGCTTCTACCTTCAGCGCGGAGCAAGAACACCGTTGAGAATGGGAGGAATGCTTGTGGGAAATCAACAGCAAACAAAAGAAACACCGCTCAGTTTAGCGGAGATGCAACGGCGGCTCCGCCATAAAGAGCGGGAAGTCTACTCAATTCAGAGAATTGGCAAAGCGTTAAGCTCCACGTTAAAACTGGATGAACTGCTCCGCCTGATCATGCAGGAGATTACCACGCTGATGGACGCCGACCGCAGCACCCTGTATATTGCCGATCACCAACGCCGGGAAATTTGGTCAAAAATTGCCCTGAAGGCGGAAGTAAAAGAAATCCGCCAGCAGTTTGGCAAAGGCATCTCCGGCTATGTCGCCGAAACCGGGAAGGTGATTAACATTGCCGACGCCTATAATGATGAGCGCTTTGATCCCGCCACAGATAAGCGCACCGGCTATCGCACCCGTTCGATCTTATGTATGCGGGTCTGGGAGCCTCACGCCGCCGGAGAAGAGCGCCGGGTGATTGCCGTGATCCAGGTGCTCAATAAACGCGAGGGCCATTTTACCGAAGAGGATGAGGCCCTCCTGGAAGCGCTCTCTTCTCAAGTGGCCATCTCCATCGCCAACGCCCGCCTCTACCAGCGCCTGGAGCAAAAATACCGGGAACTGGATCTGCTTTATGAATTGGAGCAGATGCTCAGCGCTTTCTCGCAATTCCCCGTCATCGTTAAGCAGTTGCTGGAGCGGGCGATTGGATATTTGCAGGCCGAATGGGTGTTTACCGTCGTACCGGCGGAGGCCGGATATTTGTTCTGCGCCTATCATCAAAGCGGGGAACATCGTTTTGAGAAGGTTGCCGCGGTTAGCCGGGAATGGCAGGTTTTTGAGGCCCATCCCACCGCGGAACAGTGGAAAGAACAATGGGAAACCATTCGCACCCATTTCAAAATAGAAGCCACCCCGGAATTTGATCCTCAAAGTATGCTCATCTCTCATTTAAACCCCGGCGAGGATGCCCGCGGCGTACTGGTCGCGGCCGGCGTTCCTTCCCAGGAAAATCATGAGTGGGAAGATTTGCAGCAGATGTTTGTTCTGATTGCCCAGAAAATCTGGCGGGCTTACGAACTGTATCAACTACGGGAAAACCTGGTAAAACAGGAACGTCTTTCCACCATCGGGCAGTTGATGAGCACCATTGTCCATGATATTCGCGGGCCGGTCAATACCATCTACGGCTTTGTGGATTTAATGGGCGACGAAAGCACAACGGTGGAGGAACGCAAGGAATTCGCCGGCATTATTCGCGACGAAATCAAATCTACCATGAATATGATTACCGAGGTGCTGGATTTTGCCAAAGGGAAAACCAGTATTCTGCCCCGCAAATCCAGCGTAAAAAATATCCTGGAACGCTACAAACCGCGGGCGCAGCAGATGTGCCAGAAAAATCAAACCCGCCTGAAATGGGATGTGCAAAGCAGCCAACTGCTTCATGTGGATTTGGATAAGCTCAACCGGGTTTTCTATAACCTCACTAAAAACGCCCTGGAAGCCATGGGAAGCGGCGGCGAGTTTACGGTAAAGATTTGGGACGAGGATGACCAGGTGGTGTTCCAGTTCAGCGACGCCGGCCCGGGTATTCCCGAAGAGCTCCGGGCCCACTTGTTTGATTCCTTTGTCACCAGCGGCAAAGAGAGCGGAACCGGCCTGGGGCTGGCCATTGTGCAAAAAATTGTTCGGGAGCACAAAGGCCGCATCGAAGTGGAGTCGCAACCCGGCCAGGGGGCAACTTTCCGGATATATTTGCCGGTTTATAAAAAGGAAAGTGGTTGATTACGGCCTTTTTGTATTTGTACCGTTGCCTTCATGCAATGGTAATATCCCCCCTTAATCCCTCCCGGCTGGCCGGGAGGGAAACCGGTCTCCCTCCCCGATTTCGGGGAGGGGAGGGGCGGGGTGGGGAAATTTCACTTGATAACGGTCCGGCCGCACAAATACGTCGTTTTTCTCTTTACCGTGCACTTATCTTAAAGCCACGCCTGCCCCGCCACAACGTGGCGACGTCGTCATCGGGGGATTTTGAGGCATAAAACCGAATTCTCTTCGCCTTTGTTGATCAAGGTCGTTTTTATCGATTTTGATTGACCGACTCTTTACGACCCCCGGAGGGAGGGCCGCTCTATAAAAGTATTCATTAAAAAAAAGCAATGTCATTTCCTGCCTGCGGCAGACAGGCGAATCCAGGGATGGGTGAGAAATCTGTTGGTAGATGAAACTATGGTATTTGTGTACCGCGATTACCATCCAGTAGAATTTGCCCGGTTTTGATACATCGGTAGGTTTTGCAGAATAGCAGCTACCCCAGTACAACGAAACAGGAGGTTTCCGGTGCTATGGCGTCGCCAAATGTTAATTTGTCGACGA
>JAJRYW010000324.1 GCA_024275555.1 Calditrichota bacterium
CAGAACGGCGCCCCGGCTATGCACAACCATCCAATCTTCATGGCGCTTTGGGATACGGCCCAAAAGTTTAACTTGCCCTACCAGCTTTTTGATGATCTTCTCATCGCGCTTCTGCAGGACCTGGACAAACACAGCTACACCGATTTCACGGAACTGCTCGATTATTGCCGCTACTCCGCCAACCCGGTCGGGCGGCTCATCTTAAAGCTTCACGGTTACGATGACCCGGAAATGATGCTGTTTTCCGACAAAATTTGCACGGCGCTGCAACTTATTAACTTTTGGCAGGATATAAGTGTTGATAGCGCCAATGGCCGTCGCTATGTTCCGGATGACTACTTGCGGCACTTCCGGCTGCCGGCAGACCATTGGCGAGCGCCGCAGCACCAGGAGGCCCGTTGCGCCATGCTGCAGGCGCTGATTGCCCGCACCCGGAAAATTCTTCTGGAAGGAGTTCCGCTACTGCGGATGCTGCGGGGACGATTAATGTGGGAGTTGCGATTGACCGTTTGGGGAGGATGGCAAATTCTCCGCAAGACCGAGCAGTTGGGAGACCGGGTCATCCACCGGCGACCAACATTGTCGAGAGCGGATTGGCTGGTTTTGGGGCTGCGCCTGCCCTTTCAGCCCTACCCGGGCAAAACATGGAAACCGGCCGGCGCCGCACTTTCCCATCGCGGCGCACCGTCATCATACGATTGAATAGAAACATTAAAAGAGTAAAAAGATCATGGAAGCGACAACCGATCAGCAAATTACCCTGGAAAGCAGGAGCAACTTTCTGTACTCCTTCTTTTTCTTACCGAAAGAAAAGCGGAAAGCGATCTACACGCTCTACGCCTTTTGTCGATTAACCGACGATATTGCCGATGAACCTGCCCCGGTCGACAAAAAAATGGTGCGCTTAAACCGCTGGGAACAGGAGTTGAAACGCTGTTTTACCCAGCGGGTCTCCAATTACTTTGATTCCGTTCAGCAGGTGGCGGAGCGTTTTCGGATTCCCTACGAGTACTTTCTGGAGCTGATCGCCGGGGTGCGCATGGATCTCAATCAACTACACTACCACAGCTTCGACGACCTGAAATTATACTGCTACCGGGTCGCCTCGACGGTTGGCCTGATGTGCATCCAGATTTTCGGCTACCGGGACCCGGTCATCAAAAAATACGCCGAGCACCTGGGTATTGCCCTGCAACTGACCAACATCATCCGCGATGTGGGCGCGGATGCAAAAATGGGGCGCATTTACCTGCCCGAGGAAGAATTAAAGCGCTTCTCCGTTTCCAGGCAGGATTTGCTGGAAGGCCATTACAGCGACAATTTCTACCGCCTCATGCGCTTTCAGGCCGATCGCGCCCACGAGTATTACCGCATGGCCCAGGAATGTCTTCCGCCGGCGGAACGCAAAAACATGCTGGTATCGGAGATTATGAAGGATATCTATTTCACCTTGCTGCAGAAGATCGAGCAGAAACAGTTTGATGTACTTCATAAACCGATCCGGCTCTCCACACCTTCTAAATTTTTTATTACCCTCAAAACGGTTTCCGAGATCAAATTGTTAGGATAAGCCGCAGCGATCATGCCTGAAGAGCGTAGAGTAATTATTATTGGCGGCGGTATTGCCGGTTTGGCCAGCGCAATTTTTGCCATCCAAAAAGGATGGCAACCGCTGCTGCTGGAAGCGGCTCCGCAGACCGGCGGGAGAGCCCGCTCCCTGGCCGGAACCGGAACGGGGCAAGGCCGCCCGCTGGACAACGGCCAGCATGTGCTCTCGGCCGGCTACCGGCGCACTCTTCAGTTGCTTACCCTGTTGGGAAGCCGGGACAAAATTCGTCTTCAGCCCCGGTTGCAGATACACTATTGCGCCGGTCCTGACCGGCGTTTCCGGCTCAACTGCTGGCCGCTCCCCTCTCCCCTGCATTTTTTCCTGCCCCTGATGATCCAACTGCCGCTTCAGCAAGG
>JAJRYW010000325.1 GCA_024275555.1 Calditrichota bacterium
CATCCGCTTAATATCTTTGACTGACTTAGACATAATTATCCTCTATTTTTATTTGAGTTTGCACTTAATACAAGATAAGAGGGTTTTATGTCTAAGTCATTTTATTTTATAAATTTATCTCGTTTTGTCTAAACACCCTTTATTGGTATAGTTTTCTTCCCGGATGGGTGATTTTCCCGGAAACAGATGGCTGATGGCAACCGGGTTAATTTCAAATCGCCTCGGTTGGCCGGGTGCATTTTCCTCCGGGATGGTAATGGTAAGCACAAAAATGTGTTGCGGGGGCAGTCCCTCCTCCGGCGGCTCAATCAGAAATTGATAGGTATTTGCGTAGTCCATTAAGCTGGTTTGTGCATCAAAATAGCTCAACAGAACCGGTTCATCCCACACGCCCGGCCCCAGGTTGACAATTTCAATTTCATAAGTGTAGCCGATGAATTGCGAAGGCCAGGCCGGAGTTGCTGCAAAATGTTTGTAGGTTGGCCGGAGGGTAATCCCGCTAATATAAAGATCCGGATAGTTGCCCCGTGCAGCCGGGACAGTGACACAAGCGCAGCAGAGCAGCAGTATTCCGCTTGCCATCAGAATCTGTAATGGTTTTAACATTGTTTCTCCCCAGAGAATTTCTGAAGAAGTGGTGTCGTTTTTTGAAAAACTCCCGGAAATTCCCTTCCCGGGGCTTGCCCGGGAAGGGAATTCCGGAATACCTTAGACCAGGAAGGTATTAAAATCGATAGGTTAAGCCGACCAGGAACTTGTTGACCGTGATATCTTCTAACGTTCCTCCGGGTGTGTAAACATCCTCGGAGCTTTGTTTCCAGCTACCGTAAATATAGGTGATGTCCAGGGAGACGTAGCGGTCTACCATAAAGCCCATTCCCCCGGTGATGTATTCCTTGTCCTGATCACTGGATACGTTATCCAGCGGCGAGGGGTAGTAGCCGTAACCGGCGCGCAGCTTGCCGTTTACACCGGGAAGTAAAATCTCTCCCCCGATGTTGTATTGCAGGGTGGCGCGGTAGTTTTGGCGGATCACGTTGTTTTCCTCGAAAAGGGCTACATAGTCATCATCGCCCAGAAAATTATCCGGCACATCAAAGCGGGTCTGGGCCCAGTCGCGGTAGCGGATACTGCCGGACAGGGTGATGCGGTCGTTGCTGAACGCGGCCCCGGCGTCAAAATGCAGCGGGGTCTTGACGTCGTATTCGAATTCGCCGGCGCCGAGATCCGCGGCATCCTCATCATCGTTGTCGAAGACGATCAAATCGTTGGAGGCGAACGTTTCATTTACATTAAAAGTAACCGGAAAGCCGATAGCCCCGCCAACGCGAATACCCTCGGCTAAATGGAACATTCCGCCGACCTTGACTCCGACCGCCTGGTAGTCGGTTTTTAAAGTCTGGTTTAAAAGATAGCTGCGGAAGTCCCCGGGCATTTGATTGTAAATGTTATCCCGGTCTTCCTGGAAGAAAGTGAACTGGTAGTCATCCTGTCCGCTCCAGATGTTCAACGTTACCCCGGCGGTAAAATTAGGCGAGAGTGCAATGCCAAACCCCAAACTCCACTGATCCAGGGAGCCTTCATCGCTTACCGTTTCACTTTGATAGACATCCCGGTCGAACAGCACCTCGGCGCCGTCAAATTCAAACCCCAGTCCGTTGCTGTTGCGGTTAAAGCCGGAGAAGACCAGGTTCTGATCAAAATCTTTGACCCGGTTATACCCCAGTGCGACGACCATACTGCCGCGGCGGGCCGGGAGAGGGAAAGCAAATCCCAGGGAACGCAGCCGGGTGTAATTCTGGCTCTCATCGGTAACCTGGCCCTGGAAAAGCGCCTGGTTGCCATAGTTGAGGTGCGAAACTTCCCCAAAAAACTGGGAAGATTTTATCGAGGCCAACCCGGCCGGATTCCAGTAAATGGCTGTATAATCATCGGCCAGGGCCGTATAGGCGCCGCCCATGGCCTGGGCCCGGGCGCCGACGCCCATTTCATTTTCAACAATTCGCACTGCGTCGGAAGCGCTTTGGGAAAAGGCGCTTCCCATCAAGGCGACCAGTAAGAAAAACATCGTTAGCGCTCGCATTTCTGTCTCCTTTCTAACTCCTGTTCTGCTCGGGCATGTGAATTTTTAGCGATGCCGCCGTCCTGAACTTCTGCTGCCGGAAGAGTGTCCGCTGCTCCGGGAATGGCCGGAGGACGAACGAATTCCGCTGCCGGAAGAGCGCGACGACCCGCCGCTGCGCCGGTAGCCGGTTCCGGAAGAGGAACTGCTGCTTTTTTTACTCCCGGTATAGCTCCTGTTGCCGGAACGGCCGGTTGATTTGCTCTTTGTCTTCGACTTGCCGGATCGATACGATTTTTTGGAATCATTACTCCCGGAGCGCCGGCTTGACTGGGCTTTGCTGTTTGATGATCCGGCGCGGGATTTGCGAACCCGGGTAATCTTGCGCTTCTTCAGCTTACTGCGCTCTTTTACGGCAGGATTTTTTCGGGGCGATTTTTTGCGCACCTCGCCGGATTCGCTCCGGCGACGTTGATCGCCTTTGCGGTCATAGCTCGACTGGTTATCCCGGGTGGATGAACGCCGTTTTACTTTCGAGGACTTGCTTCCCTTGTCATCCCGTTGGGCGGTGCTGCCGGAGCGTTTATACCGGCCGCGTTCTTGCTGCTCCCGGTCTCCTTGATAGGTCGTCAGGGTGGTGCGGCGCTCGCCGGAGCTGCTCCCGGAGCTTCCCGGCAGAGAGGCGCGGGTATAGCTTCCGCGCGAAGACCGGCCGCTGTTGTCGTCGCCGGCAAGACCGCTGCTGGTAGCGCTGCTTCCGCTGACGCGGCTGCCGCGCCGGGAAATCAACCCGCTGCGACGATCCCAGTCGCGACGGCGATGGGGCAGACCGTCATCATAATATCCGCCGCCATAGTATCCGCCGCCATAGTATCCGCCGCCATAGTATCCGCCGTAAGACCAGGGATAATACCAGGGATCGTAATAGCCGTAGTAAGGCGGGTAATAGATGTTATAAAAATAAAAATCACTGTACCAGTAGCTTGGGTAATAGCTGTATACCGGGGGATAATACCAGTAGGGGTTGCCAAACACGAAATGAATTCCCAGGTAAGGATAGGGATTGTAAACCACCGGAAAATAGGGAATAAAAACTTCTTCATCCCCATAGATATAAAATTTCTGAATGATGACCCGGTCGGCTTCCTGTTCCTCGTCATAAGCCAGGCTGTCCTCATCATAGGCCAGGCTGTCTTCCTCGTAATACTCTTCCTCGTTGCTGTATTGCCGGCCCTCGGCCGATTGTTGTTCCGGCTCATAATAGACCTGCGAGTTGGAGTCATCATCCCAGTCTTCCTTGGGAACGCCTAACTGGGTGTAGCACCCTTGCAAAAAAAGTAATGCCGCAAACAACGCGGGCAGCAAAATTACAGATTTAATGCGTAACATGGCAACACCTTCCGTTTTGGTCTATTATGATAATACTCAAAAATGATACCAAAAATTACATGTTTCGATAATTCTTTTTTCATCCCTGTTTTTATTGCAGATACCACCTTTTTCTCTGGTTGGCGATTTTTATGTATCCGGCAACAATGTAAACTTTGTTGGCGCCTCAACTGTTAACCAAGTTTATACTTTGTCGAATCGATTTGGTAGCGCTGTAGTTTTTTGTGCAATCCCAATCGACTCAGGCCCAGTTTTTGGGCTGAGCGGGTAATGTTCCCCCGGAGCTCTTTCAGGGTTTGATGGATATAGTATTTTTCCAGCGCTTCCACCATTTCTTTTAGCGATCCGCTTTGATCGCTATGCATGAAACGAACGGTATGCTCATCCTGTTCCATCGAGAGGGTCTGGGCGTCCAGCGGCAGTTGCTCCGGGGTGATGATGCTGTCCTCATCCGAAAGGGTAACCGTGCGCTCGACCAGGTTTTCCAACTGCCGTACATTGCCCGGGTACTCGGCGGCCATCAGAACGGAAAGACTTTCCGGGGAGAAG
>JAJRYW010000326.1 GCA_024275555.1 Calditrichota bacterium
ATGGTTTCCGCCCAGACTTCCGAACCCTGGTCGGGCAGTTCATCGCGGTTGACGGAGGTGAGCACCACGTGTTTGAGTTGCATTTTGCAAACCGCCTCGGCAACACGGGCAGGTTCGGCCCGGTCGTACACGGGAGGGCGGCCGGTCTTCACCGCACAAAAGCCGCAGGAGCGGGTGCAGGTATCGCCTAAGATCATCAGCGTGGCGGTGCCTTTCCCCCAGCACTCGCTCTGGTTGGGGCAGCGGGCTTCCGCACAAACCGTGTGAAGCCGGTTATTCTGTACAATTTTGGTCAGTTCCCGAAAGTTCTCGTTCACCGACAGCCGAACCTTCAGCCACTCCGGGCGGCGTTGTTTTTGTTCCATATTGACAGGGTTCCTTCGCTTACATCCAGTTTTCATCAAAATTTTGCAGATAGTAGACCACCCGCTGCAAAAACTTATCGCCTAATTCCCCATCTACGATACGATGATCAAATGAGAGAGTCAGGTATCCGATGGAACGAATCCCCAGCAGATCTCCCTGCTCGGCTTCGATCACCACCGGGCGTTTTTTAATTGCCCCCACCCCCATTATTGCTACATTGGGCTGGTTAATAATCGGGAAACCGATGATATTTCCGAAAATGCCGTAGTTGGTCACCGTAAAGGTCGCGCCCTGCACATCTTCAACTTTCAGTTGCTTATTGCGGGCCCGGATAGCCAGGTCGTAGGCGCTGCGGGCGATGCCCACAAAGTTGAGCGTCTCGGCGTTCTTGAGCGTCGGCACAATCAGTCCCCGCTCGGTGGCCACGGCCATGCCGATATTCAAATAATGCTTTTTGACGATGTTGTACCCCTCGATAGAACTATTGACATCCGGAAAATCTTTGATCGCTTTGCTGACCGAATAGAGGATAAAGGGGTTGATGGTCAGTTTGAGTCCCTCGCGGGCCTGGAAAGCATCTTTGTGCTTTTTGACCAGGTTCATCACCTTGGTGAAATCGCATTCGGCAACGCCATATACGTGCGGGGAGATGTGTTTGCTGGCCACCATGTGGTCGGCAATTTTCTTGCGGATGGCGTCCATAGGAACCACTTCCACCCGCTGGCCCTGCCATTTGGCGGTGGTTTCTTCCCGGCTGGGCGGCGGGGCAGACGCAGACGGCGCAGGAGCCGGTTTAGCGGAAGGTGCAGAGGTCGGAGCCGCTGCCGCACCCGGCTGACGATGTTTGAGATATTCCAGAATATCATCTTTGGTGACTCGGCCATGCAGCCCGGAGCCGGAAATCTGCTCCAGTTCTTCGGCAGAAATACCTTCTTTACGGGCAATTCTGCGCACCAGGGGCGAATAAAAGCGGCCTCCGGAAGTTCGCACCGGGGCAGGCGGAGCCTTGACAGGTTGGGCAGGGCCGGTTGACTCCGAGACCGATTTGATAATGGGAGGAGGCGGAGGCGTCTCTACGGGCGGAGCGCTCTCAACCGCCGCACCTTCTCCCGTTTTGATGCGGGCAATCACCTCACCAACGAGCACCGTTTGGCCTTCCCCGGCCAAGATTTCCCCCACCACCCCGGCGTAGGGGCTGGGAATCTCCGAATCGACCTTATCCGTAGAAATCTCCAGCAGGGTTTCTTCTTTTTCAACCGGGTCGCCGGGCTTCTTCCACCATTTCACAATCGTACCTTCGGTAACGCCTTCTCCCAGGAGGGGCATTTCCACATCGGCCAGGCCGGGAGCGGCAACCGGGGCCGATGTTGCTGCGGCCGGGGCCGGCTGGGGCTCTTCTACCGGGGCGGGTTGCGGCCGGGGCGCCGGGGCCGGCTGCGCTTCTGCCGCCGGAGCGGCTGCAACCGCATCAACATCCCCTGTTTCTATGACGGCAATGACCGAATCCACGGCCACAGTTTGGTTTTCCTCTACTTTTATCTCCGCTAAAACGCCCTCATAGGGGCTGGGGATTTCCGAATCCACTTTATCGGTAGATATTTCCAGAAGGGTTTCATCTTTTTGCACTGCATCGCCGGGTTTTTTCCACCACTTTACGATGGTTCCTTCGGTAATTCCCTCACCCAGGCGAGGCATCAGCACTTCAACTTTCATATGGACACTCTCCTCATCAATCTATCATTGAAGGGTAACATTTGTAATTTTCTCTTCAGACTCGCTTTCTTCATGCCGACCGGCAAGATAAGCTTGTAATAATCGATCTCCGCCTTGCTCAACTTGATCAAACTGATAGACTTCCCGAAAGGCGTCGACCACCACCGGCGCGGCCTGCTCCAGCGCAACCGTTTTGCCGGATACATCCTGCAGCGAGGCAACGCCCCCGTGGAAAATACCGCAGGGGATAATTCCCTGGTAATGATCCAGGCGGGTGCAGACGTTAAAAGCAAACCCGTGCATGGTCACCCATTTGGAAATCCGTACGCCCAGGGCAACAATCTTTTCCTGGCCGATCCACACGCCGGTGTAGCCCTGGTTGCGCCCGGAATCGATTCCCCAATGCTTTAGCGCCTTTATGAACACATCCTCCAGGCGGCGCATATACCAGGAGATACTCTGCTTATGCTGATGCAGATCGAAAATGGGATAGCCCACCAACTGGCCGGGGCCGTGATAGGTCACATCCCCGCCGCGATCCACATGG
>JAJRYW010000327.1 GCA_024275555.1 Calditrichota bacterium
CAAGACACAGCGAAAATAAAAAAACGAGTGCTGGCAATAACGGGGTAAAGCAAAAACGTGACATCTTGTCACTAAATAATATACATTTTCCCGTTTATGAATTAATCAGGTTAGATATGTATTTCGCAAAAACAATTTCAATTGCTAAAGAAAGAGATGGTTTGTTCTCAGAAAAAGGTGGGGTTTTTGAGAAGATTGGGTATCCATTACGAAGTCTTGAATATTTAGCTTACTTGATTTACCATTGTCAAACACATCATCTGATTATTGCTGATAATAAAAAAAGAAAGGAAATTGTTGATTCCTTCAGAGAATTGGTAATAACAATTATTCATAATAATTCCGGCTGTTCTCGGCCTTTATTAGACAATCACTCTATTCCAGTTGTGTTGACGCTACTCTTTTTGATAGCAAATGGTGAGGAAGAGTTTGCTGCTGAATACCTTAGAAATGTATTAAACAATATAGCACTCGTAAAAACTATGGATGGTAGGCTTCCGGAACTTTCTAATAATTTGGATAGCCTGATTGAATATTGTGCAACTGGAAAGCGCCCCGAAAACTATACTGATGAGTCATCTTATTTAGTGAATACCCTTTTTGAATTTGCTGTGGTTTTGGAAAGAAAAGAATTATTCGATGAATTTTGGGAATTCTTAACCAAAAAGCTACATTTATTGGTATATTTCCCACCGGAAGATATTATCGACAATGAGCATATACTATTTCAAAAAGAGCTACATGAAGAAGGTAGAACGGATGTTTATAACGATAGAAACATTTCTGGTCGGGAAGATGAGCAATTAAATTCTTATGAAAAATTCAGTAAGCAAATCCCAAAAACGAACTCATTGGAATATAAAACGGATAAATTTGGCTTTCAACATCTTAGGCTACTTGCTCACATTTATTTTAAAACTCCCTTTTTCCCTGATGAGTGGAGGTGTTTTTTGTCAAACAGTCGAAATTAGAAGAAGGTAGTTAAAACAAATGTGTACGGATTCCCTACTGGCTATCAATCTGGGGTGATCTGGTGGGAAACATAAAGAGAAATATGTGCCAATTTTTGCAATCACAATTGCGACCATTCTTATGGATTATTTGCGCAGGTTTGCTGCTAACCGCCGGTTGCGAAAAGGACTATTCCAACCTTAGCAGCAAGAATGCCCGGCAGCCTCTCCCGGTAATGGTACCGCTTGTGGTGACTCCGGACAGCGGAACAGCAGGCACGCGGATAAAAATTTTTGGCATGAAATTTCTTCCCTCCGCAGGACAAAACGAAATCTACTTTGAAGGCGTGGAGCCGTTTCGGCCGGATAGCGGATCGGCTGACACGCTTTATAGCTACACGCCGTTCGAAGCATCGTCCGGCTCAATTAAGGTCACCTATTGGGGGCATGACACGATAGGCGTCTTCCCCTACTTCAAGTTTATTGCCCAATGCGACACCACCGCAATCTGCGTGTTGCCGTATGATCTCAATGTGGTGTTAACGGAGCAAAGCGCCTTGCAGGTTTTTCCCGGCTGGTATGATGAGCGCGCCTGGAGCGGCGAGATCAGGGGCGATACGGTAATTATTTCCCGGCAGTATGAGTTTCTTGACTCCGGTGTTACCCGGGTGATAAAGTTCTTGTATACGGACGAGCACTCGCTGCCGCAACTTGTATCCTCCGTGTTCCGAAATGTTAATGATACGCGCACAATATGTGATACCCTTACGGTTGGGATAATAAAAATCCAGGATTGGGATACCAGCGGGGTTGTGAGCGGCAGAGTGATTGATAAGGTTTGGGGGGTACACAATTACATATTCTGGTATGACTTTCGGAATTAATGTGGAAACAGCTCAGATCACTTGATAAATGAGCTGTTTCCGCTTATATACCTGCAAAGGTGAACACCTTAACAAGTATCCACCTTTGCAGAATCTTTCTCTAATGGAGCATCGCCGCCGGTTTGCATCCGGTTATTGCTGAGAAAAGAAGTCCGGCGCATCTGCCTGGGGGACATGGCATTGCAGGCAGTTATAGCGAATCCCCACCACGCCCTGTTCCGCTTTCTCCCCGGTAAATTCATTTACCAGGTGGGATTCGGGAATTTTGGTGGCGATATGCCCGGCGTCCAGTTCGTCGCCGTCCATATGGCAATCCATGCAATCATTGGCGGTGCGGGTAATTTCCATCCCGGCAACGCTGTGGGGAACCGCCGGGGGTGCAATTTCATAAGCGCGTTCCAGCGGTTGAGTTTCACCGGGCTCTTTATCGGTATAGCGGTTCATCCCCGGTTTGCCGGTTACCAGCCCCTGTGAATACACGGTTCCGGAAACGATTGCCAAACTTGCCGCAATCAGCATCAACAGGCTACTGTATACCCAATGTCGAATATTTTTTTTCTGCATAATTTTCTCCTTTAGCTGGATGCGAGTTTTTCTACCTTCACGGCGCACTTTTTAAAATCGGTCTGTTTGGAAATCGGGCAAAAGGCGTCCAGGGTTAGCTGATTAATCATGACGTCTTCATCAAACCAGGGCACATAAATCATCCCTTCCTGGGGGGTTACCCGGCCGCCCACTTCCACATATACCTTGACCGAGCCGCGGCGGGAAGAAATTTTTACCAGGTCGCCTTGAGAAATTTGCCATTTCCGGGCGTCCGCGGGGTGAATGTTGACGGTGGCATGGGGATAAGCTTTATGCAGCGTTTTTACGCGCCGGGTCATGGTGCCGGAGTGCCAGTGTTCCAGCACCCGGCCGGTGCACAGCCAGAGCGGGTATTCGGCGTCCGGTATTTCCGGGGGGGCTTCGTAGGGCCGGAACCAGATGGTAGCTTTATTGTCTTGCTTCTTATTGCCGTAAAACTGGACTTCTGTACCGGCCTCTACATAGGGATCGTAGCCTTCCCGATAGCGGATCAGGGTTTCTTTTCCGTCGATAACCGGCCAGCGCAATCCCCGGGTTTGATGATAGACCTCAAAGGGGGCCAGGTCGTGGCCATGTCCCAGGCCGAATTGGCGATATTCTTCCCAGAGGGCTTTTTCCAGGTAAAACCCGGCCGTGAGGGTGGCGTCGGAAGGTGGGTAGCCTGTCGGAACCGGGAACTCGGCGGAGGAATAATCAAAGAGTTTCCCGTATCCCAGCCGTTTGGCAACCTCGACCAGTTGCCAGAGGTCCGATTTCGATTCGCCCGGGGCGTCGACCATTTTTTTCCAAAAGTGGGTGCGGCGTTCCGCGTTGCCAAAGGCGCCCTCTTTTTCCACCCACATCGCGCTGGGCAGCACCACGTCGGCCACTTCGGTGGAGCGGGTGGGATAGACATCCGAGACAATGATAAAACGGCCATCTTTCAGCGCCCCGCTCTTATAGCGATTTAAATTGGGATAATCCTGAAAAGGATTGGCGGTCATCGACCAGAATATCCGCAAGTCGCCCCGGTCCAGGGCCCGCATCATTTCCACGGCATGATAGCTCGGTTTGGCGGGAATGGTTCCGGCGGGCAGTTTCCAGATTTTTTCCGTCGCGGCGCGATGTTCCGGTTTCATTACCACCATATCGGCCGGCAGGCGATGGGTAAAGGTGCCCACTTCCCGGCAGGTTCCGCAGGCGCTGGGCTGACCGGTCAGGGAGTAGGGTTGATTGCCCGGTTTGCTGATCTTGCCGGTGAGCAGGTGCAGATTATAGATCAGGTTATTCATCCAGGTGCCGCGGGTGTGCTGATTTACGCCCATGGTCCACAGGGAAATCACCCGTACCTTCGGATCGCCGTAGATATCGGCCAGCATCTCCAAATCGTCTTTGGAAACGCCCGAAATCTCTTCCACGTATTCCGGAGTATACCGGGCAACATAGGTTTTAAACGCCTCAAAATCTTTCAGGACTGCTTTATCTTTAAAGGCAAATTTATCTTCCAGGCCATAGCCGATATTTTCTTTGCCATGCTTAAATACGATATGTTTTTTGATGAAGTCGCGGTCAATTTGTCCCCGCTGCACCAGCAGATTAGCGATCCCGTTGGCAATCGCCAAATCGGACTGCGGCTTGAACAGGATTTCCTGGTCGGCCATGTCCGAGGAACGATTGGTAATGGTGGTCAGGTTAATCAGCTTTGCTTTGGAATGACTGGCCAGGCGGTCGGTTATCTTGGAATGAAGAATCGGATGCATTTCGGCGGTGTTGGCGCCCCAAAGGACGAAGGCGTCGGCTTCGGAGAAATCCTCATAGGTGCCCATCGGCTCATCCATCCCGAAGGTGGTCATAAAGCCGGCCACCGCGCTGGCCATACAATGCCGGGCGTTGACTTCCAGACTGTTGGAACGCAAACCGCCTTTCCACAGTTTGGAGGCGGCATAGCCCTCCCAGATAGTCCATTGGCCGGAACCGAACATCCCTACCGCAGAGGGGCCGATCTCCCGGACAGCTTCCTGAATTTTCTCTGCAATTAAATCGAGTGCTTCGTCCCAGGTGGACTCCGTCAGTTGGCCGTGTTTATCATAACGGCCGTTCTTTTTGCGGATCAATGGTTTGGTTAAGCGGTCCGGCCCTTGCTGTATAAACGGGAGCGAATACCCTTTTACACACAAGGCGCCCTGGTTCACCGAAGATTTCGGATCACCCTTGACAGCCATGATTTTTCCATTTTTTACTCCCACCATCACCGAGCAGCCGACGCCGCAGAACCGGCAGGGAGCTTTATCCCAGCTTAGACCCTTAAGCGGATCGCCGGCGAAGGCGACAAAAGGATTTATATATACACTTCCCCCGGCAACCAATAATGCCGCGGAACTTTTACGCAGAAACTCGCGTCTGGAAACTTTTGACATACTTGCTCTCCTGTTAAGTTGTATAGAAGCGATCACCTTTTAACTCAACTGTGCGAATTAGTTCACAAGCTGCATGTCAAAGTAGTAAACGGGCAAAAATAATTCAAGCAATATTTAAGATAATTTTGTCTCTTTTTTGCGCTCGGCGGCTCACGATTTTGGGGGAAGCTTCAGGATAACTTCTTCGATCTCCCGGCCGCGGGCGTTGGAATATCCTTTCTCCCGCCCGGAGATGCTGAAGCCGCATTTCTGCAACACCCGTATCGAGGCAATATTGTCTGCGGCCGCCCGCCCGTAAAGGGGGCCAGCCGCAATTTCTTCCAGGAATAAAGAAAGAGCCTGCGCAGCAACTCCCATTCCCCAATACTCCTTGCCGATCCAATAGCTCACTTCCGGAAAACCAAAAGAACTATGCTTAAGAATATGACCGGCAACTTTCTCATCGACTAAAATAGTTCTGACGACGATACCCGGATTGGCCAGAATTTTAGCCCACCTGGTCTCGAAGCCGGCCCGGTCTGCCGGGTCTTTGGCAGTGAAGGCGGCCATGTAATTGGCTTCCGGGTCCAATTGGTGGGCAAAGAAGATGGGCAAATCTGCAGGGATGACCTTCCGCAGGCGAATTTGAAGCCGGGACGCATCCGAAGATGTTGGTGCAGAAGCCGGTTCCGGCATTACGGTGCTCCGGGGATCGATTAAAGACGATGGTATTCTTTTGCCGCAATAACTTAGCGGTATGGATAATTTACGACGGGAAATAGCCGGACTTCAGAAAGTTTTAGTTGCCGAAGGTAACCCGGGCGCGTTTGGTCTTCTGCACCAGGTTTTGGCCTTCTTGCTCATCCAGCAGTTCCAAATCGATTCCCCCGGAAATAAATCCGATTTCAGGCCGCACTTCCAGAAAATAATTTCGGCCGGCTTCGACTTTTATACTGGATGATTTCGATTGGTATTCCGAATTAACCGAAACCCTGTGCTTTCCTGCCGCGACGGGGATTAGAAAATAGGTTCCCGGCGCGGCAACGCCGATTATAACGCCATCGAGGACTACCGGGAATAATACTCCCTCGACCATCCCTTTGCCGCGCACAATGTAGAGATTGGCGCCCTCCGCCGGCAGCTTGAACTGTTTCCCCAGGGCGTCCTCCTCCGGAGAAGCCATTGGAACCGTGGCGCCGCAGCCAAACAAAAATATGCTGACGAATAACAGCAGCCTGGAGGAATGTCTAAAGGTCATAATGTATCTCCGCTGGTTAAGTGACCGGACAATATCGGCGAGTAATTTTATAAAGACAACTTAATAATGCCAATCACAAGTTGAAATTAATTAAGTGTATAACAATCCTGGGGCAAAATTTCACTTAAGCGCCCCACAATTATTATACACTCAAAGTAACTATTCAGGTTATTTAGCCTGAATAATTCATCACGCCAAGACGCACGCGAAGCGGTTCCGTTGGAAAAAGCCGCAAAGTATTGAAAAAAGCGAAGTTCAGAAATATGTTGGAACAGAGATTCAAGA